>CAVJSG010000055.1:0-10849 GCA_963651895.1 Campylobacteraceae bacterium | reverse complement strand
TGATAGGGCATTTTTGGCGAGGAATTTGAGAATTTGATTTGCCCATTAAATTCAAAAAAATTACTACAAAATTCAAATTTAAATGCGAAACTATTTCAAAATTTAAAAAATTCAAATGGCAAACAAAATGATTACCAAAGCAAACTTTTTAACGCATTATTGAAAAAATTTGCTATAATGTTGGTATGAAAGAGTTGATTAAAACCGATATTGACTTATTGCGAGGCTTGATTTTCGCCTTTTTAGGCGCATTATTTAGCGTTAGCGGCTTTTTGTTTATATCGCGCAAAAGCCTTGATTACTACGAAATAGGCTTTTTAGTTGCTATTTTGGCAGCTTTATCAGTCGTTCTTTGCTTGTGCTTTTGGTTTTATGCAAGGCAAAGAAAGGAATTAAAGGATTTACTATGTTCGCAATGACATTGTCTCTAATTGTCGTCTGCCTTATCGCAGTTTCAACACTTTACTTTTTAAAATCTACAATGATTAACGCTTAAATTATTCAGGCTTGGGCGCGTAGCTGTCGCCTATAACCTAACAAAGGATTTTTATGCAAGCCTTCAAAGCCATAAACCTCTTCGCCCTCGCCGCCCTCATCGGCATCGAGCTGTTTTTGGGCATAGCCGTGGCGAAAATCATATTCTACGCCCCCGCACCCACAGAAAATGGGGCGCTCGTGGATATGCTCGCACGCGGGACACTGATGACAGCGATATTTGTCGCACTTGGCTACGCTATGAGTGCCATTTCTACGCTGAATTTGCTCTACGCCCTCGCCGCCATCCGCGAAAATTCAAGCACCAAGCAAAAAATTTCAAAAATTTTGCTCGCCACGCTGAATTTGGCACTATCTTTGCTTTTCTTTTTGTATTACACGCGCGAGATAGCGAGCACGCAAGAGGCGGTAGCACAGGGTTTGCAGAGTATGGAAGTCTTTGCAAGCGCGGAGTTTAGGGCATTTCACGCTCAAAGCGAGCGGCTAGTTAAAGTGCTAGTGGTGCTTCAAATGGTTTTGTTTTTTATGACTTTTCGCTCGCCAAAAAACGAGGCGAAAATTTAGCTCAAAGTGCGTAAATTTGGGGAAAATTCAGCTTAAAAATGCCAAAAAGCCCCTAAAATGCGATGAATTTTAGTAAAAAATTTAGGTTAAACGCCTAAAATTCATTTTTGAAAGGATATAAAATGACCGTAACAAACAACCCATCGGGCTTGCAGCAAAGCAATCTCTTTGCAGAAGCCAAAAAACCGGGCGACAAGGCACTGCAAAATATCGCCGCCTTGCGAGCCATTAGCGCGGCGGACGGGGCGAATTTAGCCATAGCAGACGGCTTGCGCACCCAAGCAAACTCCATAGAGCAGGGCGTTAGCAATGCTTATGATGCCATAGGAGTCCTACAAATCGCCGATGCGAGCCTCAAAGGTATCGAGGATAGCGCAGGCAAGCTCGCTGAGCTGAGCGTGCAAAAGAACAACGCCCTACTGAGCGAGCCTCAACGCCGTATGATAAACAACGAAGCCAACGCGTTCATATCTGGCATAAACGATAGCTTCGCAAACGCCCATTTCAACGGCACTAATGTCTTTCAAAGCCTTGATTTCGTGGTCGGCACGGGCACGGACAGCGAGAACCTAAACCCCATCAAAACGGCGGATTTGAGCGTGGATAACTACGAGAGCATCACGACTTTCATCGACCAAGTGGGCTCGCTGCGCGCTGACATCGGTGCTGGCATACAGGCGCTGGACTCGAATATCAACGCGAGCTTGCAGCGCGAGTTGAGCGTGCGCAAGGCGGAGGGGCAGCTTTTCAATGACGATGCCGCGCAAAACACGGCGGACAAGGCTTCGAGCTTTCTCAAACAAAACGCAACCGCCTTTATGATGGCGCATCAAACGAGCATTTTGCAAACCAAAATCGCCGCGCTTTTGCAGTAGTTTTGCCGAGTGAATGCCTAAATTTTGGTGCTTGCAAAGGAATTTTGCCCTTGCAAGTGCTGAATTTAGGCTGAATTTCTTTAAAAATGCTAGCAAAGAGCCTAAATTTAGACAAAGATTTCAACTATGCCAAAATCCCTAAATTTACATAAATCAAACCTTTTGACTATGATTAAACCCCTAAATTTAAGGCATCTGCGATGAGTCTCACCCTTTTTGCCCTGCTGTTTTGGGCTATCAGCTTCACTCCGGGTCCAAATATGCTGCTCGTGCTTGGCTTTGCGGCGAGTGCGGGCTGGCAAAGGACGATGCCGCTTATCTTTGGCGCGGTTTTGGCACTCGTGGGCGTGGCGTTCGTGTGCGGCGTGGGTGTGGGGGCGATTTTAGCCACAAATGAGCGCGTTTTTGGCGTGTTTATGTGCGCTTGTGCCTGCTATTTGGGCTTTTTGGCGTTTAATATGTGGCACAACGCCCAAAATGTCGATTTTCGCGCCCAAAAAAATGGCGCAAAGCTCGGCAGGCTCTTTGTTTATGGCGTTACGAGCTGCCTTAGCAACGCAAAGGCTTGGGCTGCCTTTGTCGCACTTTTGCCGCCTTTTTTAGACCGCGCAGAGCCTTTAAATTCACGCTTTGCGTTGATTTTGTGCCTAATCGCACTCATAGAATTTGCGAATATGTGCCTTTATATGTTCGGCGGGCTAGTGCTTCGCAGGGTTTTAGCGACAAAAGCTGCCCTGCTGCAAAGGCTTTCAGCGGTTTTAATAGCGATAGTCGCCGTGATGATGGTAGTTAGCGTGGTTTAGTAAATGGGAGTGCGCTTGATTTGTGGGCGCGGCGTGAATTCTCGCCTCAAATTTGGTAAATTCCACAAATTTCCCCAAAAATTCACAACTCCGCCGCCTTTTCACGCCAAATTTCAAAAGCCTGCTTTGATTTTTACCCAAAAGCTGCGGGCTGGTTCGTAAATTTTGTTGCTCACAGGGTTGTCAAGCCCAGCGATTTCTACGCTGTTTTTAGATAGATGATAGGCGTATAGGGTGTTTGTGAGGTTTTCAACCCCAGCAAATACCGAGAAATGCTTGCTTTTGTAGCCACCATAAAGGCTCATCGTGTAAAAGCCAGCCGTTCGCCCAGTGTCCTTGCTGATGATGTTGCCAAGGTTCGTAGCGTAGCGGTTTTGAGCGGCGTGGGCGGTGATTTCATAGCGCAGCAGTAGGGATTTGCTCTCATAAAAAAGCGCGAGAGTGCCTTGTAGTGGGGCTATGGAGGGCAGCGGCGAATGCGCTTTTAAGTCCTGTCCGTAGGTGTAGGATAAGCTCGCCAAGACATTATAAAATTCAAAAAACGAGAATTTCCCCTCAACCTCGCCGCCCAAAAGCGCGGCGTTTGTTTGAAACGCGCTTGAATTCGCCCAGTCTATGATGATGTAATCGGCGATTTTTGCCGCAAAAAGCGAGGCGTTGGCGTAGAAATTCTCATCTTTATAAACCGCGCCCAAGTCCAGCTGGGCGTTTTGCTCGGGCTTTAAATTCACGCCGTTCGTTTTGTTTAACTCCCAAAAATCGCCCCCACGACTCGCCAGCCCAGCCCCAGCGTAAAGGCTGAGATTTTTAAAATAGCTTTCAAAGCGCAAAAAGCCGCTTGGCAAACGCTCAAATTTACGCCATTTGCTCTCATAAAGCCTTTTTTTCGCCCCATCAAATCGCGCCCCAAAAAACAACGCGTTATCATCCAGCCACAGCGTGCCTTGTGCGAAAGCCCCAAAAATTTGCGCCAAATAATTTGCCGAGTAAGGCTTAGCAAAGGCTAGCTCATCGTTTAAAGCCGCGCTTGCACCGCCGCTTGCACTGTGCGAGGCGTGCTTGTCGTGGTTGTAATCGCCCCCAAAAATGAGGTCAAAGTCCGTTACGCTGAGGGCAAATTCAGCCCTAAGTCCTGTGTTGGTGCGCTTTGGGTTGCTGAGGCTAAACGCACCTGAATTTGGGCGGTGGGAGTAGTTGTCCATTATGTGGTCGATTTCGTTGTGCCACGCGCGCAAATCAAGCGAATTTTGGGCGAAATTTTGCTTGAAACGAAAATTAAACGAATGCCTGTCAAAAGTCCTAGCGTCCATAGCCCTGTCCGCGTAGGCTGCAAAGCCGCGGCTTAAATCCACATCAAACTCAAACGCCGAGGACTCAAAGGGCGTTATCGTAGCCACGAGGCTTAGGGACTCTTTTTTGCTTGCTGAATGCACCACCTCTTTTCGCGCGTTTTTGTAATCATCCGCTTGATACCTTGAAACAAAAATTTGCAGCGAGCCGAATTTGCCGCCCGCTTGGGCGTTTGCGGTGGCTTCGAGTTGAGAAAAACTGCCATAAAGCAAGCTCGCATCGGCTTTCGTGCTGAGTTTTTCAAGTCGCAAAATATCCCTATCAAACAGCACGCCGCCTGCGATGAGTGCGCCATAGCGCACATCTTGGGGACCCTTTAAAATGGTGATTTTGTCGTAGTTTTCAGGGAAAATGTAAGTCGTGCCAGAGTCCATTCGCCCGCCACAACCCCCACTAATCATCCCGCCGTTTAAAAAAGTAGGCACCCTCGATGCACCTTGCGAGCGAAACAAAATCTCGCTGCCTCCGCCACCGCCCTTGCGCGCCATAGAAAAGCCCACCACGCCTAAAAGCGACTTGGCTAAATCCCCTGAATTTAGGACTTTGTCCTTGCCAGCAAAGCTTACACCGCTGGTGTCATAGAGGCTGGCTCGCTCAGCCCTTATATAAACAGGCGAAAGTTGATAATCACTTGCTACATTTTGCGCGAGTGGCTGGCTTGGAATTTGCTCTGTGTTTTGGGCAAAGGTTTGCTCGGTTTTATCGCTCGTTTGTGCTATCTGGCTGGGCGTTTTAGCGAGAATTTCGCTTACTTGGCTATTTATTTCACCTGCTTGGCATAGGGCTAAAAGCGCAAATGGCAGGATAAATTTAAGTTTTGGCATCGATAATCCTTTTAGGATAATCTTACGCTAATTTCGTTAATGAGAATGCTTGTAAAATTTTATGAGAATTTAAAATAAAAATATAACAACTTTGCGCGTTTTGTGAATTCGTGGTTTTTGCGAATTTTGCGAGGAATTTTGGGGTATTTTCGTGCTAGATTTGCAAAAATTCCGTGAATTTTGCGAAAAAATTCACGGAATTTAAGCCAAAAATTCAAATTTGGGCTAAAAATTTTTAAGCCAAACCTAAAATCAAAAGCCCAAATTTAAGTCAAAACTCCTCTCAAAGCCCTATCGCGCTCACTCTCACGCGATTTATCGCCGAATTTTGCGCTATGTCAAGCATAGCACTGGCATAATCCGCGTAGCTTATCTCGCTTTTGCCAGCCGAATTTAGCTCGAATTCCTCGCCCGCGACTTTGTATTTGCCAGTCTTTGCGCCATCCGCCACGAAATTCGCCGCGGGGCTGACATAGACCCAATTTAGCGTTTTTTGCTCGCGCAGCAGGGCTAAAATCTCGCCGTGCGCCCTAGCCACGCCTTTGTAGGCATCTGGGAAGTCGGGCGTGTCCATAAGCATTGTGCTGTGGGACTTGTCCATATACAAACTGCCCGCACCGCCTACTACTAGGAACTTTGCTGGGTTTCCTTGCAGGATTTGCACCAAGTGCTCGGCGTGCTTTTTGTAAAGGCTCAAATCGTCCCAAACGCCGAAGGCATCGATGATGGCGTCATACCCTTGCAAATCAGCAGCCACTAGCTTGAAAATGTCCTTTTGGATGATTTTCAAGCCCTTTGCCGCGCCCATTTTCTTGGCGTTTCGCACGAAGGCACTAACCGCAAAGCCCCGTGCCAACGCCTCTTGCGTGATGAGTTTGCCTGCTTTGCCGCTGGCTGCGAGGACTGCGATTTTCATTTTTTGTCCCTTATTTACGGCGTTTGCGCCTTGTAAGAGGCTTGGAACGCCCAAGCCAACTGCTGTTAAAGTCAATAACGATGACTTTAAAAATGCTCGTCTTTTCATTTTTTATCCTTTCTTTGCTCGTTTTGAGCGTGAATTTGGCTGAATTTTAGCCAAAAAACATTGAATTTTGGTTAAATTTTGTCATCGAAAATTAGCCTTGAATTATGATAAATTCAGTCAAAAATCGATTTTACCAAGGCTTTTTTAGGGCGGATTATTGCGAGACGATTTTGAGCTTACGCGCCGAAAAATCGAGCAAGGCTAGGTAATGAAACCTGCCGCCGCGAGATTTTTCAAACTCGCCCAAAAGCGTCCGCAAGAATGCTCCCACAGAGCCTTATCCCATTATCCCGTCCTCACCGCTCCATTGAGTTAGGCTGTTTTCTTTCGCTTGCACGCACAAAAAGCGCAACTCGCTGCTCGCAGATACCTTGCGCATCACGCTTGGAGCGACCCTGACGGCATCGCCAGCCTTTACTGCCAGCGTTTTGCCGTCTAGCTCAATCGCCCCCTCGCCAGCCAAAAAGAGGTAAAGCTCCTCATTTTGCTTGTGTGCGTGGTAAAACGGCACGCTAGCCCCTGCGGGAAGTATGTTTTGCGAGACTTCACAGCCCGTGAGTCCCAGCCTTTCTTTGAGTTCGATTCTCGGCTCGTTGCCAAGTGAAGTTTGAGTAAATTTTGACATTTTGCCCTCCTTAAACGGCTTTGTCAAGTCGTGTTGAAGCCCTAAAATAAGGCTCTCCGCCTTTATGCAAGGTTTTTATCTTGCCTACAAATCGATTTGTTAAGCGAAATTTAGCACACTTGCATAACTTTGTCAAGTAAGCACTTTTTTATAATATAGGGATGTTTTAGTAACCATTGTGGATTTTGTGTGCTTTAAAGGGGATAAAAAATTTTAAATTTTTTTGAAATTTTGTGAATTTTTGCGAAATTTTGTGCTATAATTTCGCCGAAAATTTTAAAAAATTTGGAGCAAAAATGAAAAAATACCACTCCCCGTGCCCCATAGAAACGGCACTCAACCTCATCGGCAACAAATGGAAATTCCTTATCATTAGGGATTTATTAGAAAATAAAATGCGTTTTGGCGAGCTGAAAAAGTCCATCTCGGCTACCAAAAATCAAGACATATCTCAAAAGGTGCTAACGCAGAATTTAAGGGAGTTAGAGAGTGCCAAACTCATCAAACGCAAGGTTTTCGCCCAAGTGCCCCCAAAAGTAGAATACGCCCTAACGCCGTTGGGACAGAGCTTAAACAGCGTTTTTGACAGCCTTGCTTCGTGGGGGGAAGCCTACAAAAAGCTGGCGTGAAAATTTAAAAATTTTGTGCGGAATTTTCAAAAAAATTAGCGCAAATTTTACCCAAAAATTCACACCTTTTTTTAAAATGAGTGAAAATTCAGCCAAAAGCACATAAATTTGCAAAAAAAATTCACAAAAGGCGTGAATTTCTCTCAAAATTCACACAAAAATTCACAAATTTTTCAAATTTCTCCCCCAAATTCACGCCTTTTTGTGAGGGTTTGCGATTTTCTCGCCCGCAGCGTGGGCGATTTCGCCGCGCTCATCTATGTCGTAAGCCTGCCCAAAGCCCTTCACAAAGCGTCCGCGCTTGTAGTGCAGCCGCACGAGATGAAAGTCCAAAAAGCCCTTTATCGTGTGGATGCCGCCGCCTTTGCCCCGCACTCGCTCGAATTCATCATACACGCGGTCAAACTCTGCCCCACGCTCGATGAACTCGGCGTTTGCTCGGTATCGCAACCGCTTGCGCAAGATAACGGAGGGCACGTCTTGCTCATCTTGCAAAAACGCCACCTCGACATTGTCCGGGTGCGCGTGGATGCTGGCGTAGTGGTCGCTGACCTCGCTGATGTAGATGTAGTCCCCATCTGGCGTTTGTATGAGCGGGGCGTAGGTGCTTAAAACCTCGCCCTTTGGGCTTAAACTCGCTATGCACACCGAGCCAAAGCCCGCTTTGTAGGCTTTTATTTCCTCTTTTATCGCGCCGTAATCAACGCTTTTTTTCACGCTCAAACACAGCTCAATGATAGTGTCTTTCAAAGTCGCTTCGCTGGCTTTGGCTGGAAAGTCTATGCGTAGGGACTTTGAGCCGTTGTAGGCTATGTCCAAGCCCTCAAAATCCACGCTTTTAAGCGTAGCATTTTGCACCTCGCTCACGGCGGCGAATTTTTTCACCAAATCCACGAGATTGTCGCTGTGGTGGGAATTCATATGCTCGATAACGCTGGTAAAATCCATTTTTTTATCCTTTTCGTTTTTTTGAATTTTCGCTGTGATTTTAGCGAAAATTTAAGTCAAATTTACAAATTTCACGCCAAATTCAAAGCCAAATTCACAAAATTCCGTGAATTTTGCTCAAAAATTCACGGAATTTGCACTCAATGACAAAAAATTCAAGCGCAAAGCAATCACAGCGAGGCTTAAAGCTTGAATTTTAGTAGGCTTAAAGCTTGAATTTTTTAAGCAAAAGGCGACAAGCCGCTAATCGCTAGAAGCCCCTAAAATTCATATTTCCCCTCTACAAAAAAGGTTCGTCCTTGCCCCACGAGGTAGCCATAGCCCGCGATGGTGTCGCTAGCATCGTGGTTGTAGTAGTCATAGTAAAGCGTGTCGGCTATGTTTCGCACGCCAGCACTTAGCGAAAAGCCGCCAAAGCTGCCCGAAACGCCCAAATCCACGAGTGCGTAGGCTTTTAATGCCCTGTCCTCATCCACGTCTGCGGCTGTTTTGCTCACTACTTGCTGGCGTCCCACAAAGGCACTTTGCACCCAAAAGCCTACGCTGTGGGCGATTTCAAGGCTCGCACCAAGCGTGCCTTTGTAATTATAGGTGTTTGGGATGGCGCCCCATTTGCCAGCATCCTTTTTCTCGGCTTTCACATAAGTAAAACTCTCGTTAAAGCCCAAAATACCGCCGAAAAGATACTGCTCGCTCGCCACTTCCACGCCTAGTCGCCTTGTCTTGTCGTAGGTGCCGTAGCGCACGCCATCAACGGAGTGGGCGTTGCCTATGGTGTAAAATTCGTTGCGCGTGGCGGTGTAAAATACCGCGCCAGAGAGTAGCACAGCCCCGCCGAAAGTCTCGCGCGCGCCTAGTTCAAAGGTGTCGTAGGTTTCGCGCTTTAAATTTGTCGCTTCGTAGCGGTAGGTGGCGCTGCTCGTGCCCTCTCTTTTGAGGGTGTTGTTTGGCGAGGGCGAGAGGTAGCCGCGCTCGTATTTGGCGTAAAGTGCGCCTGTGGGGCTGAATTTCACGCTTGGAGTGAGTTCGAGGGCGAAGTTGTGCAAATTTTGCGCGAGTGAGCCGGGGGTGGTGTAGTTGCTTGGCATTCTCATCGCACTTAGCATTGTGGCGGGCATTCCCGGCAAGGTTATGTAGTGTGAATTTTTCACATCGATGAAATATCGCGCGAATTCATAACGCCCCCCCCCAGTGAGCGAAAACCACTCGGTGAAATCATACTTCTCTATGGCAAAGATAGAATTCGTCCATTTGTTGCCCTCAAAGGGTATGCGCATAGTATGGTCGTATTTTACTAGCATTGTGGTGCCGGGCGATGCCGGCATAGTCATCGTGGCGGCGTTTGGCGTGGTGATGTGCTGATTCATAGTGCGTTTGGACATTTGATAAAGGCTTTGAAACCCCGCTATAAACCTGCCGCTGTCGTGCTTTAAGTCAAATTTGGCTTCAAGTCCGACTTTTTGGTCATCAAAAAGAGAACCGCTTTGGTCAGCTTGGGCGTCTATAAAGGCAAAAGTCATACCGCGTTGCGTGTAATTATAAGTGCTTAAAATCGTAAGGCTGTCCTTGTAATCCAAGCGGTTGTAGTGGTAAAAAGCCCTTAAATTCCACTTGAAATCCTCACTCACCTCGCTTTCATAGCCTAAATTCGTGGTGAAGCGGTTTTGGGTGTTGTGAAAAGCCCCGTTGCCAGTGCGTTTGCGCTCGTTTTTGCTAGGCTCGCTCCCCGCTGGCGTGGTGTCCATAAAGGAGTTAAAGGGCGTGGTGTGGATGTTTGCGTGGTAAAAATCCGCGTCAAAATTCACGCTTTGCCCGCTGACAAAGTCGTAGAGTAAGCCAAAATTCACGCCGCCGCCTACCGTGCGGTCGTTTTCACGCGCGCTGCCCTTGTAAAGATAGCTCGCACCGACATTTATGTGCAAATTCTCGCCGAATTTATCGCCATAAAGGACATTTGCGCTATAATTGCTGCCCGCAGTGGCGAAATTTGAGCTTGGCGTGGTAGTGCTGACATTTGAGTAGCCGGCTGAAACGCTGAAAAATGGGGCTTCAAAGCGTTTGGTGGTGATGATATTTACCACGCCACCGCGTGTGCCGTTGCCAAACATCACCGCACCGCCGCCCGGAAGTATCTCAATCTCTTGGATGAGGCTTGGAGACACCGTGTTTATGGGCGTTACGCCGTGTGAGGAGTCAAGCATATTTGCATAAACGCCGTTTATGAGCGTTTGCACGCTAGTGTTTGCCTTGTTTCCTTGCCCGCGCAAGTCAATGTTGCCGCCCAAGCCCAAATTTGAGATACTCGCAAAGGGCAGATAACGAAAAACGCTCTCAGTATTGACAAAGCCTTTTTGCTTTATGCTCTCGCTACTAACTTGATAGACATTTCTATTTAGCTCATCAAGTCGCGAGGACATTTTGAGGGCTGAGACATTGACAGCATCAAGCTGAAAGGTTTGCTCTGCTTGCTCTGCGCCCTGCTGAATGCGGCTTTGCGTGGCAAGGGTGTTGCTGTAAGGCGCTTGCGAGGCTGAATTTGCCGTAAGAATTTGCGGCGCGGGGTTCTCGCTTGGTTCAGCAAATGCTGCGGTAGGTGCTGCAAGCGCGATGGCGCAGCACAACGAAAGGGTGGAATTCCTGCCAAAAGCCTTGAAATTCAGGCTTTTGCTGTGAAGTTTTGTAAAAGACATAATTTTCCTTTCAAATTTTGAT
>CAVJSG010000054.1:7797-10861 GCA_963651895.1 Campylobacteraceae bacterium | reverse complement strand
TTTTGAAGTTGATTAGAAAAAATATGATTGGGGTATCTTGGGATGAGTAATTATAAAATAATTTATGCAAAACTTTGATAAAAATCTCATTTTTCGCAAAAATTAGCAAAACAAAATTATAATTTTGACTCAAGACACTTTAATTTGACACAATATCATTTTAAAGTATGGAGCAAAATGAAAAACAAATATATGATACATTCTAGAATTGTCTCATAAGAAATTTAGGGAGATTTTGAGGTATTTTGCGCTGGATTTAGAGACTACGAAAATCGCCCTTTTATGTAAGGTTTCACGCCCTTGTATAAAAGCAATTGTGCGAGAAATTCGCGTTTTAATAGCAAAAGAATGTGAAAAGGTCAGCAAAATGAGTGGTGAAATCGAGATTGATGAAAACTACTTTTTACTTCGCTACGCTCGCAACTGCAAGCAGAGGGAGCAAAAAGAGTGCGTGGAAAACGAGGTCGTGGGGCTGCTAATAAAACGTCTGTGTTTTTACTTCGTGCTACGCACTCGTAACTGCAAGCAGAAGGAATGTTAAAGCGAAATGGTTGCGTTTATACACAAGTGGTTAAACACTACTCCGCAAAAGAACTTTTGCCTATTTTACAGAACTTTGCGGACATTGAAAATGCTACTATTTATAGCGACTCTTGGAAAGCCTATGATGGCTTGGTTGATTTTTTGCTTCGCTTGCACTCGCAACTTTGCAAGAAGTGGTAAAGGCACATTATAGGGTAAAACACTCTAAAAATGAGTTTGCCAAAGGCAAAAACCACATTAACGACATAGAGAATTTCTGGGGCTTTGCAAAGGCTAGGCTGGCTAAATTTCACGGCATTAAGAGGGAATTTTTTCTATTTACGCATTTAAAAGAAACTGAATTTAGGTATAATGTCAAAATTTCGTGCGAAAATCCAAAAGATTTTCACAAAAAGATTTATCGTAATTTAATGAAGTTGATAAGAGAAAATCCTGTTAAAGTGTTTTGAGCCATCATTTTAAATCGCTTTATAAACCATAAAATCGGCGTAAATTTTTTGCAAAGCCCCAAAATAAACCAAACCGAAAGGCTTTTAGGCTATAATCGCGGCTATGGTAAATGAATTCGACATAATAATCATCGGCGGGGGGCACGCGGGCATCGAGGCTAGCGCGGCGGCTGCAAAAATGGGCAAAAAAACCCTGCTTCTAACCACCCTCATCGAGCAAATCGGTGCTGCATCGTGCAACCCAGCCATCGGAGGCTTGGCAAAGGGGCATTTGGTAAAGGAAATTGACGCTATGGGTGCGCTGATGGGGCTTATCACGGATAAAGCAGGCATTCAATTTCGCGTGCTTAATGAAAGCAAGGGCGTTGCTGTGCGTGGCTCACGCGCACAAATTGATATGGATGAGTATAAAACCACGGCGCGAAATATGCTTTTAGCCCTTAAAAATTTGGAAATTTCGCAGGAACAAGCCGTAGAATTTGTCCTCAAAAACGGCGAAATGGCGGGCGTTCGCACGAATTTAGGCAACGAATATGGCGCAAAAAAGGTGATTTTAACCACAGGCACCTTTTTAAGCGGCTTAATCCACATAGGCGAGCGGCAAATCAAAGCCGGCAGAGTCGGAGAAATGGCATCTTACGAGCTTGCGCAGTCTCTTAAAGCCCTAAATTTAAGCATAGGCAGGCTAAAAACAGGCACTTGTCCGCGTGTGGATGCTAAAAGCATTGATTTTAGGGCGTTAGAGCGGCAAGACGGCGATGAAAGCCCCAAGCCATTTAGCTTTCGCACCAAAAATTTCGCCCCAAAGCAGCTGCCCTGCTACATCGCACGCACGAACGAGCGCACCCACGAGCTTATCCGCGCGAATTTCTACCGCGCGCCCCTATTTACAGGGCAAATTTCAAGCGTGGGACCGCGATATTGCCCATCCATCGAGGACAAAATCAACCGCTTTGCCGACAAACCCAGCCACCACTTGTTTGTAGAGCCTCAAACCTGCGCGGCGAGCGAATTTTACATAAACGGCTTTTCCACCTCCCTGCCCTACGAGGTGCAAATTCAGGCTTTGCGCAGCATCGAGGGCTTTGAAAACGCTAAAATAACGCGCTTTGGCTATGCGATAGAGTATGATTATATCGAGCCCACCGAGCTTAGACACACATTAGAGTGCAAGAAAGTGCCAAATCTCTACTGCGCGGGGCAAATCAACGGCACCACAGGCTACGAGGAAGCGGCATCTCAGGGCTTTATGGCGGCGGTAAATGCCGTGCGTGCCATTGATGGCGAGCCGCCGTTCGTGCTCGGGCGCGATGAAGCCTATGTCGGCGTGATGATAGACGACCTCGTGCGCAAGGGCACGCGCGAGCCTTACAGGATGTTCACCTCGCGGGCGGAATACCGCTTGCTTTTGAGCGAGGAAAGCGCGATTTTAAGGCTTGGCAAATACGGCTATGAGTTTGGATTGCTTGAAAAAGCGGAGTTTGACTACATAAATTCAGCCCAAAGTGCCATAAATAAGGGCTTGGAATTTTTACTCGCCACCGAATTCTCGCCAAACGCCGCAAACAACGCGTTTTTAGCAAGTTTAGGCGAGGATAAAATCAGCACCAGCGTGAATTTGCAAAAGATAGTCGCCCGCCCAAGCTTTACCGCGCAAAAATTAGCCGCGCTAGATGAGCGTTTTAGGCACTTGGATGACTATACACTCTCGCAAATCCTTGCAAATGCGAAGTATCACCACTACATAAGCGTGCAAAAAGCCCAGATTTCAAAGATGAAAGAGCTAAATTTAGTGCAAATCCCTGAAAATTTTAGCTTTCGCGGTATCTCAGGGCTTAGCAACGAGGTAGTCGAAAAGCTCGAAAAAGCCCGCCCCACCACGCTTTACGCCGCAAGCTTAATAAGCGGCATCACGCCAGCGGCATTAGATATACTTCAAATTTACATTAAAATGCGGGGCAATGAGCGAAAATAAGGGACTTTGAGACGGCGCGGTAAATTCACGCTTTTGGCTTGAATTTTGTGAATTTTGGTGCAGAATTTGCCAAAAATTCACAAATTTTCGCAAAAAT
>CAVJSG010000054.1:0-7787 GCA_963651895.1 Campylobacteraceae bacterium | reverse complement strand
CACAAAAAAAGATAAAAAAACGGCAAAAAACAAAAAATTCACAACTTTTCGTCCCCAAAAGGACGACAAAAAAGGCAGAAAAATTATGCAAAAACTCAAAAATTTCTGGCATTTTGTGCTGATGTTTAGGGACAAGGATATTATGCTAAACTCAGCGGCTCTGAGCTTTTACACCGTCCTTTCTCTCATTCCGCTTTTGTTCGTGGGCTTTTCGATTTTCACGCAAATTCCAAGCTTTAAAAACTACTACGAAAAGATGAAGCAGCTCATTTTCAACTTCCTCATCCCCACGCAGCAAGATATGTTCGCATCGCACCTTGACGGCTTTTTGAAAAACAGCGTAAATCTCGGCATCGTGGGCTTCGTGGCGATGATTATCACCTCGCTTATGTTTTTTTCAAATTTCGATTATGTGGTAAATCGCATCTCAAAAAACCCGCCAAAGTCCCTGTGGCAAAGCATTAGCTCATATTGGACGCTCGTAACACTCACTCCACTAGGGCTTGGGCTGAGTTTTTTCATCTCAGGCTATATTCAAAAGGTGCTTGACGAGTGGCACATAGGCTTTAACTTCCTAGAAATCCTGCCCTTCGTCATCATCTGGGGGCTCTTTTTCGTAGCGTTTTCGAGCTCTCACGCGCGCGGTAGAGTGCGAATGCTCGCCCTGACTTCATTTGCGAGCTCTGTGGTGTGGTATATCGGCAAAAATCTTTTCGTCTTTTATGTCGTCTATAACACCAGCTACACCAACATTTACGGCTCTTTTTCGGCGATTTTGTTCTTTTTCGTGTGGCTTTATGTCTCGTGGGTGATTTTTTTGTTCGGGCTTAAATGCTACTGCCGTTTCAGCCCAGAGCCCAAATACTCGGACAAAGAGGCAAATAAAGAAGCAAACCCTCAAAGCAAACGAGCGACAAAAAGGCGTTAAAATTTGGGTGAATTTGGGAAAAATTTTGTGGGTTTTTTAGCGTTTTTTGGTAAAATTTTATGAATTTTCGCGTTTTTTGTAAATTTAGCGAATTTTTAAAATCCTAAATCACTATCACTTCGCGCTCTAAGCTCACCCCAAAGCCCTCAAACACCCTTTTTTCAGCAAGTTTGATGAGGTAAATCGCGTCCTCAAAGCTGGCGTTTTTTTTGTTTATGAGAAAATTTGCGTGCTTGTCGCTTATCATCGCATCCCCCTTGCAAGCACCCTTTAAGCCGACTTCTTCGATTAAACGCCCTGCAAAATCGCCGCTTGGGTTTTTGAAAATCGAGCCAAAGCTCGCCCCGCTGGGCTGATTACCCCTCGCAGTTTTCAAAAGCTCGTCTTTTTCATTATCAAAGCCAAATTTCAGCCTAAATTTCGCAGAAAACATAGGCTCGCAAAGCCCGCAAAAGCGATAATCAAAGGCGATTTTTTCTTTTTCAATTTCGCCGCTAAAAGTGCGCACACTCATCAAATTCTCGCTCACGCACTCATTTTTAAGCCCCGCGTTCATTTTTATAAGCCCGCCAAGTAGCCCCGGGATTTTTCGCAAAAACTCCAAACCCCCTAAATTTCGCTCTTTGCAAAAGGTGTGAATTTTTTTCGCACTCGCCGCGCAGCCTATTTCAAGTAGCGCAAATTCAGCGTTTTGCTCTAAAATTCTAATAAAATCAAATTTTTTGTGTAAAATTCCAAGCTTTTTGGGGCTTGGCGAGATTAAAAGATTATTCGCCCCGCCTACGACAAAGCCCGAAAATTCAGCGTTTTCATCGATAATTTGCACCTCGAACGCCCCGCCTATGCGCACCGAGCTGTATTTGGCAAAGTCGATTATCATCTTATAAGGCTTGGGATTTGGTCAAACAGCGCTGTGGTGAAGTCCATCATCACATTCATCATCCACGGCATAAGGAAAATCAGCACCACCACGACTAGCAGGATTTTGGGCACGAACGCCAGCGTCATTTCGTTGATTTGCGTTGTGGCTTGGAAAATCGAGATGATAAGCCCCGCGAAAAGCCCAGCCAGCAGCATCGGCAGGGACAGCATCAGCGTAGTTTTAAAGGTCTGCACGCCCAAAGCCACCAAAGAAGTCTCCATAAGCTCCCCCAAATTTTTGGCACAATGATAGCATAAAAATGTGAAATTTGGGTGCAAAAATTTATTTGTTTTTGTATAGTAAATTTATGTTACAATGTCAAATCAAGTGAATTTAAAGGACTTTGCGTGATTGTGGCGGTTGTGGGTTATGCAAATTTTAGCAACGAGCCTTTTGCACACAAAATTCATTTGCTAGCCTCAAAAATGGGGCAAATGCTTATAGACAACGGCTACACGCTCGCCACAGGCGGACTTGGTGGAGTGATGAGAAGTGCCTCAATGGGTGCAAAACGCTCGTGCCGCTACACGCCAAACTCCATTTTAGGTATTTTGCCCGGTTACGACAAGGACGCAGCAAACGAATATGTGGATATCGCCTTGCCTGTGGGCTTTGACATAGGGCGAAATATCTCTTTAATCAGCCTTGCCGATGCGCTCATCATCATCGGCGGAAATGCTGGCACACTCAATGAAATCAGCCTTGCGTGGCAGCTAAACAAACTTATCATTGCCCTAGGCGACTTTGGCTGGGGCGCGAAACTAGCCAACACCGCCCTTGATGCACGGCGAAAGGATAAGATTTTTAAGGCGAAAACGCCAAGCGAGGCGATTGCGATTCTTGCTAAAAATCTGCCTTATTTTTTGCCCACTCCGCAAAGCCTTGTAACGCCCATTTTATCGCTCGATGAGGCGGCAGCACGCGTGGCTAAAATATGTAAAATTTCGCAAAAATCCTTGAAATTTTTGGGGCAGGGCAGCGAGGGCTTTGTTTTTACGGATAAGCGGCGCGTTTTTAAGATTTTCAAGCCGCACTCCACGCTGCAAAAATTCTATTTTAATCTCCGCGCGATTAGCTACAAACTCGAAAATCTCTCATTTGATTTTTGTTATCCATTTGAGGTGATTTACGCAAATTCGAATTTGATTATTTCTTATAAATACGAACGCACTCAACCCATTCAAAGTGCTAGTTTATCGGCATTTCAGGCTTTTTTGAGTAGGCATTATTTTGCTGGCGTGGTGCATTTGGATTTGCAGCCCAAAAATCTCTGCACGAACGAGCGCGGCGAGATTTTTGTTTGCGACATTGGCACGGATTTGGTGCATTGGACGCCGGAGTTTTTTGAGAGTATGTGTAGGCGGGCGTTTGCGATTTTTAAATTGCAAAATCGCGTGGGCGAAATCGCCGACATTAAGCGATTTTTAAGCCCACTAAACGAAACGCAAAACTTCGCGCCCTTGCGGGAATTTTTGCGTGGCGAGCCCAGCGGCAGCGGCGAAACTAGCGGCGACCTTGACACCGAATTTGCGGCATTTCGCAAGGGCATTGGCGAGTTCGTGCTTCACAAAGAACTCATCGCAAATTTCTACGCAAAACACGGCGAGATTAGCAGCATTTTTGACTACGGCAGCGGCAAGGGCGACATCGCCGCATTGCTCGCAACGCGCCTTGCAAAATCGCTAGTTTGCTTTGAGCCTGACGGCGCGGCGGTTGCAAAAGGGCGCGAAAACTACGCCCACGCCGTCCGCGCGTTTAGCGATGAGTGCAACTTAAACGAAGCACTCGCGGCGGCTCGCAATGGGCACAAATTTGACTCCGCACTCTGCTCGCTCGTGCTTTGCCACAAACTCGCCAGCACCGAAACTGCGCGGCGAAAAATCATCGCGCAAATTATGCAAAATCTCTGCACGCTGAGTAAAAACCACATTCTCATCGTCATTTGCAACCCACTATTTACCGCCGCGCCCTCAAACATCCAAGTCCCGCGACTAAAAAACCACGCCTACTCGCAGACCACGCACTACAAAAAGCAAATGTTTGCCAGCCAAAACGAGCGCTGGGACATCCACAGACCGCTACGGTTTTATGAAAATCTTTTCGCAAGTTGCGGCTTAAAGGTGCGCAGCGTGGCACAAAGTGGGGATTTTCGTGCGGGTGCGTTTGGCGTTTTTAATTCGGATTTTATGCTATTTGACTTGATAAAGGATGAGCGATGAAAGTCGCAATCGCGGGCTTTGGCTATGTGGGCAGGGCGTTTTATGAGTTTTTTAAAAGCCACTATGAAGTGGTGGTTTATGACAATTCGCGCGAGATTTGTGCCAAATTCGAATTTGTCGCAGACGTGCCGAGTGTGCTAGGCGATGCAGATTTAGTTGTCGTTTGCGTGCCAACGCCGTGTAACGCCGATGGCAGTGCGGATATCTCGCAGGTTACGGAGGTTTTGGGCGAGTTAAAATCAAATCAGCTTGTGCTAATAAAATCAACCATTCCGCCGCGTTCCACGGATGAATTTTCGCGCAAATTTGCGCATTTGCGGCTGGTTTTTAGCCCTGAATACATCGGCGAGTCTGATTTTTATTTGCCACCGCCTTATGATTTTAGCAAAGAGGTCGTCAAGTCGCCGTTTTTTATCTTTGGCGGTGCGGCAAAGGACACGCGCGAAATGGTCGAAATTTTCGCCCGCATCGCAGGTCCTGTGAAAGAATACATCCAAACAACCGCCCTAAACGCCGAGCTTTGCAAATATATGGAAAACGCGTTTTTCGCGTGCAAAATCATCTTTTGCAACGAATTTGCGCACATTTGCGAGGCGTTTGGCGCGGATTACAACGCCGTGCGCGAATTGTGGCTCAAAGACCCGCGCATCACCAAAACCCATACAAACATTTATGACAACGGTGAGAGCTACTTTGGCGGAAAATGCCTACCAAAAGACCTTTCTGGCATCATAGCAAGTGCGAAAAAAGCGGGTTATGAAGCTAAATTTTTGCAGACTATAAAAGAGCTAAACCGCAAAGAAAGCAAATGAATTCGCTCATTGTAAATTTGCACGGAGGGCTTGGAAATCAGCTTTTTCACTATGCTTTTGCCAAGGTTTTGTCCCTTAAAATGAATAGAAAAATCCTGCTTGATGCGAGCGAATATCCGCGACAAAATCCTTTTTGGCGACCCAAAAAAGTGCGCAATTTCGAGCTTTGTCATTTTGAAACGAAACTCGGCATTTTGCGCGATAAATTCAGCCTTTTCAATGAGCTAAAATGGACGATTTTTAATGTTTATTTTAGCAAATTTTACAACAACATTTTTTATAAAAAGCACGACAAAATGCTACACTTTAATCCCAAAAATTCAAAGGTGCTTTTTGCCCCCGATTTGTATTTTAAAAGCATAGACGAAATGGCTGGAAACATTCCGCAAATTCGATATTTGCTCAAAGAGAGATTTTGGAATTACACGGATTTGCACCCTTATAAAGATGAAATTTTGCAGGATTTGAGGCTAAAACCACTTGTGCTAAATGGGGAAAACGAAGCGGTTTTTTCGCGTATTAAATCTTGCAAAAATCCTGTCGCCGTGCATATTAGAAGAGGCGATTTTTTGCTTGCGAATTTTCCGATAAATCTTAGCGAAAGCGGGTATTATCAAAACGCTTTTAGGCTGATGAAAGGACGCTTTAAGGATGCGAGATTTTTTATTTTTAGCGATGACAAGGCGTTTATGATAGCGCATTTTGCTGGCAAAAAAGAGTGTGAAATCGTCTGCCAAAATGACGACAGCGGCGTGATTTATGATTTTTATTTAATGCGCGCTTGCAGGCATTTTATTATGGCAAACAGCACGCTTTCTTGGTGGGTGGCGTTTGGTAAAAATGATGATGGGGCGATTTTCACGCCAAAAAAATGGCTTGTAGGGCAAGAGAGAGTCGACGAAAACTACGCACCAAAGCAGTGGATAAGGATTGAGATTGAATAAATGCGTAACGATTTGCGTTATCATCACCACTAGCGGAGGCAGGACACAAACCCTGCTCGTCCGTGCCTTAAAAAGCGTATATTTGCAGCGTTTTAGTGCTGGCGTGCGCGTGGTGATTGTGGATGACAACGAGGATAGCGGCGAGTTTGAGCGCATAAAATCTGGCGTAGCGCGATTGCGAAAATCCCTAAAAATCCAGCAAAAATTCCCCACGCAAATAATCAAAAATACGCGCACGAAGGGACATTCATCAACGGGGGCTAGCAATACCGCGGCGCTGTTTTGCGCTGATTTTCGTGTGCCACTTGAATCGCAATTTTTCGCTTTTTTGGACGATGATGATAGCTGGCAGACGGATTATCTGGCTGAGTGCCACGCGCAAATTTTGCACCACAAAAACACCGCCCTTGTTGCCTGCGGAATTAAATTCATTACAAAAATCGCGACTAAAACGAGCGTGAAAAATCTTTACCCTAGCGCAAAAACGCTCACCCCGCAGAACATTTTTGTCAAAAATCCGCACATTCAGGGTAGTAATCTTTTTATCAGTGCGGAGGCGTTTTTTGGCACAGGCGGCTTTGATGAGAGCCTAAAAAGCACGAGCGATAGGGATTTGATGATGAGATATGTGGAATTTATAAAAGTAAATCCACACCTTAAAAGCATTTTTGTCAAAAAAGCATTAGTGAATTATTTTTGCGATACAAATTTAAAGCGCATTTCAAACGACATATTTATCAAAAAACAAGGACTTGATTTATTTTATCGCAAATACCATCATCGTTTCAAATCCCCTTTGCAAAGGGCTTCACTCACAAGAGCAAAGGAACTTTTTGATTATGAGTTTTCGCCTGAAATCTTGCCTATTTTTAAAGAAAATAAAAATATAATTACCACTAAAAAATCCCTTGTTTTGCCCATAAATCTCGCACTTGGAGTGATTTCTTATGAGGCTTTAAATTTAAAAAATTTTATTCAATCTTTTTTTGCCTTAAAACCAGACACCTCGCCTTTTATAAAAGAATTTAAAATTTTTATTATAAGCACCAAAAGTCTTGCTAATGAGCTTCAAACATTCATAACACCTTATAAAAATATCAAAATAAAATACACGCGCAAAAGGCACACCATAGCCAAAAGTCGCACTCTATTGCAAAAGTGGATTTATAAAGAGACTAAAAATACAAATTTTGTGGCTTGGATAGTCGATGATGATATGAGATTTTGGGCTTTTAGTAAAAATAAACGCTACGAGATTGACTATTTTTACCACATAGCAAGTTTGAAAAACGAAAAAATTGATGCCTTGCTTTGTAAGAACTGCGACCAGCCGCCGCTACCATTTTTCTCACTTTTAAGAACGCAGCTTTTGGATTTATATTTTCTTTTAACAAATCCACGCAAAGTGCATAAATATAATGCTTTCAGCGAGGATTTTTATTACGATTTATCAAGGACGAATTTTTGTCATTTAGAATATCCATTTTTTTGCCAAAAAAGTGTCAAAGAATTTATAAATTCTCTTTGTGTAGGACAAACAGCAAGTAGAATGCTTGAATTTAATCCATCTAAAATCGCTAAAATCGGCAAAAATAGCATTGCGCGTGGTGGAAACACACTCGTTTTTAATTTAAATCTTTTAAAAACAAAGAATTTCGCACCAAAAAATACGAAATACAATCGCCGCAGTGATTTTAATTGGGCTATTATAAATGCGGATTTATTGGGATTTGATATTAAAGAATGCAACCTACCTCTCACTCATAGCAGAGGGCATTTGCCTTTATGCTATGAAAAGGAGTGGGAAAAATTTAAAAGCGACTTGCTAGGACAATGCTTTTATAGGCTTTTACAAAGTATTTGTCAAAATATATCTTGCGATAATATACTTTCTTATTTACAATGCAAAGCCTTATTTTATGCTCATTTAAGGGAGTTAAAACAAAGGCTAATTGCTAATAC
>CAVJSG010000053.1:0-10910 GCA_963651895.1 Campylobacteraceae bacterium | reverse complement strand
ATTTTTTCGCAGGTAAAAATGTAGTCCAAATGCCCCAAAGAGCATTATTAAGCTTAAAATTTGCCCCATTGATAAATTTAAGGCGATAAAGCCTAGCTGAAAGTCTGGTTCGCGGAAAAATTCGCACACAAAACGCGCGCAGGCATAGCTGGCAAGGTAGATGCAAATGAGCTGCCCCTCAAAACGCGTGAATTTTCGGGCGATTAGCACCACGAAAAATACCAAAACGCCCTCTAAAAGGGCTTCGTAGAGTTGCGAGGGGTGGCGAAGCGTGCCCTCCACGAGTATGCCCCAAGGTGCGTCCGTGGCGCGTCCGAAAAGTTCTTGGTTTAAGAAATTTCCCACGCGCCCAAAGGTGTAGGCTAGGGGCACGCTGAGTGCGACTAGGTCGAGGTAGCGCCAAATTTTTTGCCGATAAACCCTGCAAAATAGGATTGTAGCGAGCAAAAAGCCCACCACAGAGCCGTGGTAGCTCATCCCGCGGATGCCCACGAAGTTGCCCTGCGCGTCAAAGGGGTTGAAAATCTGCCACGGATGCCCTAAATACCAAGCCGTGTGCGCATCGTAGATGAGTATGTAGCCCACGCGCGCGCCCAAAATCACGCCGATTTCAACCCAAATGAAGTAGCTATCAAGCAGTCTGTCGCTGATGTCGATTTTATCGCGTTTGACGAAAATCTTGGCGATGAAAAGTGCGAGCAGTAGGGCGATGACATACATTAGGCTATACCAATGCACCTTAAAATCGCCTATGGTAAAGGCTACGACATTGAAATTTGAGTAGATGTTTTGCCAAAAGTCCATTATTTTCCTTAAATTTTTGTTGTGAAATTTGTGCTGTTTGAAAATTTGGCTTTTTTCTAAAAAAGCCTTAAATTTTAAGCGAAATTCAAAGCAAAATCAAAGCTACAAATTCGCGGGGCGCCGTTGCTCACGAGCGAAGCTTAATCCGCTGTCGCGGATTTTTCGCTCGGGTCAAAGCGTTTCGCTTCATTTTGCGCTTTGATTTTGCTTTATGCGTTTGTGTTGCCCAAAAACGCGACTTTGTAGCGTTGTGGATTGCCGCGCAAATTCTTGCGGATTTGCTTGCAATGACGGGTTTTACATTTTTCGCACGCCTAAAAAACCGCTCGCAATGACGGCACAGCAACTTTTGCGCACCTCGCAATGACGCATTTTTTCACTCAAAATAAGACGAAAACACTTTTATTATAAAACTCACAGCGATTTCGCCGTCCTCTTGTGCCCTTAAATCAATGGGCGTTTCGAGCTTTACAAGGCTTTCAAAGCCCCTTAAATCCTCGATAAAGCGGTAGAAAATTTTTGGATTATCCATCACCGCACTCACATTAAACTCGTGCTGCAAATACTCGGGCTTTTCCTTGCTTTCTAGCTCGTTTAATCTTGGCTCGAAAAAGTAGTTTTCCAAAAAAGTTATGAGTGCGCTTCTGTTGAATTCAGTGTCAAATTGCTTTAAGATGGCTTTGTTTTCGCTTTGCAAGCCCTGCACGCGCTCCAAGCTCGCCTGAAAGCTCTCATTGACGGCGTAATTCACGCTATTTTGCGAACCTAGCTCAGCCACAGAGCTTTTATAATCCCTTAAAATAGGCATTATCAAAAATACAATCAGCCCCGCACACGCGCAGATAAAGGCTAGGCTGTATAAAAGCAGCTTTGGGATGCTGATTTGTTCCAAACTTCTATCGTTCATTGCTTTCCTCGATGGTGTTTATGCTTGTGAATTTAAGCCAGCCGTTTTTGAGTGGGTAAAAACTCACTTCGTTCTTGTCAAATAGGCTTTTTAAGGGCGTTTGAATGAGTAGGTAAAAAATCTCGCGCGTGGGCGTGATGCCGCGAAGTTCAAGGCGCGAATCGTCCATATACAAGTGCTCCAAGCGAATGGAGCCTGAGTCTATGACAAAGCCTAGCAAATTTTTTAGCACCTTTTCAACCTGCTCGTTCGCGCCCTTTTCGCCCGTGATGCTCGCGGATAAGTCCTTTCTTTGAGTGAGTAGCTCAAAGAGGGCGTCATTTTGAGTGGTGCCCTCTTGCAGCGCGATGGCTTCGAGCTTTTTGCTTTCAATCTGCCCTTTCATCGCGGTTACGCGGGTGTTTGCAAAGGTATAAATGCTAAAAATCACCCCCAAGCACACGGCGAAAAAGAGCATCCAAATTTTCGTGAAAAGGCTGATTAAAGGCTTTATGTTTGGCTTTATGAAACTATAAGTCATATTTCAAGCTCCCTTCGCATAAGCTCGTTCATTAAATTTAGCGTGTCGATTTTGACGACTTCGGGTTTGATGAAAACCTCGCCCTCGACATAATCAAGCACAGCTTGGCTGATATTTGCGCTGTCAAAAAACACTAGCTCATCGATGAATTTGCCGTTGTAGAGGGGGTTTGTGTAGAATTCTTGCACGCCCTCAAATATGCAAGCGCACATATTCATATCGCCGCCAAAGCTGCTTAAATCAAGTGCCGAGCTTGCTATGTGCTTGCTCTCATCAAGCGCCGCGCCCGCGTCCTGCGGGGGTTGAGGCTTTATGTCAAGGGGGTTGTCGCTGATATTCTCAGCCAAACTCGCCGCTTCCTCTTGGGCTTCTTTTTTGATTTTTTCGGTTGAGGCTGCATCCTCGCGGATAAGCCCATTTATAGCCTCGCCCGCCTCGCTTTCATCCTCGTTTGGCACGGCGTCAAAGTCGATTTCCTCGTCCAAATTTACCTCATCTTTCACGCTTAAATCAAAAAATTTGCCAAAATTTATGCGTTTGTTCTCGCAAATCATCATCGCAAGGTAGTTTGAGTGGCGAAAAACGAAAAGCGAATTTTTATCTTTTTTAGGTTTTATTTTCGTGTCGATGCAATGATATAGCAGCATAAAGGGTGAAAAGAGCAAATCAAGCTCGCCATAGTCCTCAAAAAGCCGCTCGTATTGATAAATACTAGCTTGGGGCGCGTAAATTTGGGCATTTTGCAGGCTTAAAATCCGCGTGTTTTTAGGGCTAATGCCGAATTTTTCAAGCTCGCTAGCACTTGAAACGGGCACCAAGCCCTGCTCGCTAGCGTCAAAAAAGGCACTCGTGTAATAAATTTGCACATTTTGGCTGAGGCTATCGACATATTTTAGCAGCTTTTTTTTGTCCTCAAAACTCTTATCGAAGGTCTTTAAAACCTTGCCGCCGCGGATTTTTTGGGTGCGCAAGATATGGTTGTTTTCCTCAAAAATCACGCTGATGAGAAGCTGTGAGACTAGGTTTCTAAACATTTTTGTCCTTACAAAGTGCTGCCCGCTTGAATTTCTTTACTAAACCCATCCATTTTTGAAATCATAGCAAAAATTTCTTTCACTTTTTCCTTTGCGGCGTTTTTATCCAAATTTTCCACGCGCAAAGGCTCGCTAATGCGGTATTTTATGCGGCTAAAAGGCTTTGGCAGCACCATTTTATCCCAACTCTTAAACTCCCAAAAGCGACTCGCCTCATAATTTAGCAGCAAAATGGGCACGCGTTTTTTCTGCGCAATCGCCACAGCCCCGTCCGAAACCGAGTGGTAGGGACCTCGCGGACCATCAGGGGTAATGGCGACATCATCGCCAGCGTCTAAAACGCGAAAGGCTTGGCGAATCGCCTCAGTCGCACCGCGAAAGGTGCTGCCGCGGATGGTGTCAATGGCGAAATTTTCGATATTTTGCGTGATTAACTCGCCATCCTCGTGCTGCGAAATCATCACAAAGGCGCGTTTTTTGCCCTGCCAAAAACGCCTAAAAATAAAGGGCATCAGCGCAAGTTTGCCGTGGAAAAAAAGCAGCACGCAAGGCTCGTTTAGCGGTGCTTGTCCGCTGTAAGCCTTGCGGCAGCTTAAAAACAGCAGCCACTGCACCAGCCAAAGCCCACGCGCAGCGAGTTTGATGACTATGGGCTTTTTGGAAAATTCTTTAAATTTTGTCATTTTTTGCCCTTACGCAAAGGCGTGAATTTTCGCCAAATTCGCGCCAAAAATTCAAAAAATTTACAAATTTACGCCCAAATTCCGCAAATTTATCACAAAAATTCACATTTTTTTGCAAATTTTCAAAAAAATTCACGCAAAAATTCACGCCTCTGCCCCCAAAAGCCCAAAAACCCCCAAACTCACGCCCTAAATTCACGCCAGCTCCCCATAAAGCACCATCCTGCGCGGATTTGTGATTTTTACCTTGCGAATTTGCCCCAGCATTTCCTCGCTGCCTTGAATTTGCACTAAAAAATTATTGTCGCTGCGCCCCGCCACTGCGCCGTTTTCGCGCAGTTCCTCAAAAAGCACCTCAAATTCACGCCCCCTTTGTCGCGCTGAAATATCGTCCAAAATCTCATTTTGCCGCCCTTGCAGCTCGCTTAAACGGCGCGAAGCCACGCTACTAGGCACTTGGCTCATAGTAGCCGCCGCGGTAAGCGGACGAGGCGAGTATTTGAAAGAAAAAACCTGCTCAAAACGCACTTCCTCCATAATTTCAAGCGTGTCCTTAAAATCGCCCTCGCTTTCGCCCGGAAAAGCGACTATAATGTCTGTCGATATACTAGCACTCGGGCACATTTTTCGCAGCCGCAACGCCCTATTTAAGAACCACTCGCGCGTGTAACCTCGCTTCATCGCCTTTAACACAGCGTTTGAGCCACTTTGTAGGGGCAAATGTAAGGATTTGCAAATTTTAAGATTTTGAGTGAAAACCTCTAAAAATTTATCATCCGCGTGCAGCGGGTGCGGGCTTTGGAAGCGAATTCGCTTTAAATTTGGGATTTGGCTTAAACGCGTTAAAAGGTCGGCAAAGTCCATTTTTTCGTGGCTGCGTGAAAAATGCTTGCCGTAGTTATTGACATTTTGCCCCAGCAAAAAAATCTCACTCGCCCCCCTATCCACAGCCTTTTGCGCCTCGCTAAAAATAATGCGAAAGGGGATGGAAAGCTCGTCTCCGCGCGTGTGCGGGACTATGCAGTAGGTGCAGTGTTTGTCGCAGCCTATCATTATGTTGATGTAGCTTTTATAGGGGTTTGAGCGAAATTCGGCGAAGTCAAAGTCGCTCTCATCGTGCTTTAAGTCAGTTCCTAGAAATTTGGGCGTTTTTACCGCCTGCGTGATTTTGGAGACATTGCGCGCACCCAGCACGAAATCGACATTTGGGGCTTTTTTGAAAATCTCGCCCCCCAAATGCGAGGCGGTGCAGCCGCACACGCCTATCTTCGCGCCCCTTTTTTTGAGCTTTTCAAAGCCCCCTATCTCGCTGAAAAGCTTATGCACAGGGCGTTCGCGCACGGAGCAGGTGTTTATAAGTATCAAATCCGCCTCGCTAGGCTCGGTAGTTAGGGCGTAATCCTCTTTTTGGGACAGCTCAGCCACGATGTGCTCGCTATCTCGCACATTCATAGCACAGCCCAAGGTCTGTATATAGAGCTTTTTGCTCAAAGTATATGCACCTCATACATATAATCATCCTCGTCCAGCCCGTATTTTACCTTTTTGTGATACACGCTAAGCCCCTTTTTCTCGAAGCTTTGCACGAGGGACAGCACTTGCTTGTGCGTGTTTTCTTTGTCGAGGTAGAAAAAGCCCTGATTTTCGCCCAGCGCGTCCTCTTCGAGCTTTTTAAGGCTCACTACTTTGGGCTTCGCACCCACACTCGCCCTAGCGAGTTTTATCTCTTTTAGCTCCATTTTTTGTCCTTTGAAGTGAAATTTAAGCTGAAATTCTAGCGAAGTTAGGTTTTAATCGGCTTAATGGGGGAAAATTTGTTTGGTTTTTTGAGAAAGGGTTGAAATTTTTGGTTTTTTTTTAAATGCTCTATTTCCAAAAACCATTGATTTTAGCATAAATTTAAAGCCCTATCAATTAGAATTTTGTAAAATTTGATTAAAATTTGTTTAAAATCCCTATAAAATAAGCCTTTTAAACCTTGCTTCAAAAACTCATATTCAAACAAAAACAGCACAAAGCTAAAATAAAAAATTCACGCCAAGTGCCGAAGTAACACCACCAAACTAAATTAAAGAAAATCTTAAAAAATTTACACCACTACACTAAAATTAAAGAAATTTGCCCATAGATTAAAACTTCAAAAAACCTCACATCCACACCGCATATTGTAAATTCTTAACGAAATTTGACATATAATCCCAATCAATCTCGCCATTGCTGTTTATAGGCAGTTTTATCTCAATATCACTTGGCACTTCGCTGATAGTTCGTCCGTTTTGAATGGTTTGAAACAGCCTTTCGCTGATGATGAGGGCTAGATAAAATTTAGAGAATTTATCTGCAAATGCTTTAAATTTATCGTGCAAATCACACACCATCACAAAGCTAGTAGCACCAAAGTCGCAGTAGTAGGTTTTACCGCCTCCGCCATTGCCGCCCGAAACGATGCAGATTTTATCATTATAAATTTGGCAAGGCTCATCTATCATTCCGCCTATGCCATTGTTGTCCTTTTTGGCGACAATGACGGGGTATTTGCCTAGATATTTGTTTTCTTGCTTTTTATCAGGGGATTTGTCCTTGCCCTTTGCTATATCTTTACGAGCAAATCGCTGATTTTAAACCTTTTATAATCAAAGGGATTTTGTGAAATCATATCGATTTTTAGCACAATGATATTAATTTTTAGGAAAATTTGACTAATTTAAAGGAATTTTGATAAAAAAATTCATAGAATTTGTGATTAAATTTAAGGAAAATTTGGGTAAATTCGTATAAAATTCGTCCTTAGATATTGCGAGCAAGACGAAGTCGAAATGTAGCAATCCATAACCTAAAAAGTTATGGAACTTGCCATTATCTAAAAGCGTTTTAATAAAAGATGCTTAAAAAAATTCACGCCTTAAAACAAATTCTAGCCGTTCAGTCTCACTTTATCTTGCATATTTTGCAAGGCATCTAAAATCTTATGTCTCCAAAAAAATGCTGTATTAACCCCTATGCCGCAGATTTTTGCTGTCTTTCGTATAGAATACTTTTCCACTAGACAATGAATGTATTTTTGCCAAATTTTCAAACTCTTTTTGGTGTTAAGAAGTATGGTTTTGTTTGTGTCGGTGAATGTTTTATGGCAGCCTACAAAGCTGCCTTTGTGCTATTTTGATAATTAAGGGCTTATGTGAAATTCACGCGCAATATCTTTGGGTGTTTGTGATTTTGGGCGTTTTTGTTTGCTTTGTGATTTTTAGCGTTTTGTGGCAAGCTCTGCAAAGGTATCTTTGAGCTGTTTTGCAAGTGCCGTTTCGCACAAAATGCTCACTCTCACAATGCGGACAAGTCTTGATTTTGTGCTGTGAGATGAGCTTGTTTGAGATTTCTTGTTTGGAGCGATTAGAGTTTGTTTAGTTTTGCTCTTACTCTTGTTTTTTGTGCTCTTTTGTTGTTTATTTGCGTTTTTTGTTATTTATTGTTTGTGTTTATTTTTATTTGTGTTTTGTATTTTTATTGTTCTTAAATTCATCCTTAATTGTGCTTATGAATTTAGGCTTTTTGTAAAAATCCTTCTATCTTTATTGGCAAGTGTATCAAAGAACTATTTTATGGATGTCTAGCCTAGTTGTTTTGAGTTCTTGGGGGTGTGTTTGGCTGGGTTGTTGCTACATTTGTTCTACGCTTGGTTTATTTGTTTTGTGGTTTATGTTTGACTAGCTTGTTGCTGGGTTTGTTTTGCAACTTGGTTAGCTTGTTGTGTTTGCTTTATTGCTTGACTTGTTTGATATGTGGTTTTGTCTTGTGTTTGGCTAGCTTGTCTAATTTTTTTTGCTGTTTGTTTTGTGGTTTGTGTTTGGCTGGGTTGTTTTGTAATCTTGCTTTGTGTTGTTGGCATAGTTTTTTTGTTCTTTATCTTTAAAATTTACTGCAATTCTAGTGAAATATAATTAACAAATCAATAGTTTTTGAAAATAGAGCCAAATGATAAAAATAAAAGATTTACCATCTACATAAAATGTTCCGACCAAGACAATAAATGTGCATTTGATTCAGATGGAGAAGACAAATTAGCAAATCATAGAAAGCAAGGCAGAACAAAATAAAAAAATTCAAAACATAGATAAATTGAGAAATCAAAGAAAATCCATTGCTTTTAGCTACAAATCTAGCGCAAAACGAGATGACGTCCAACAAGTCATCTCGTTTTTTATGGAAATTTTTTGACAAAACCATTAAATTTATGGTATAATGGTATGCAAAAAATTACTGACACAAAAAAATGCTTTGGAATAAAGGATTTATGGGGGTTGTGATAGAACACTTTTTTTAGAAAAGAATGCTTTTTAAATATGGATTCTTCGCCTGCTTTGCAGGCTCAGAATGACAAATTTTCAGCACTTCTCAAAAGAAAAAACCAAACGAAAGCGAAATTATAACCTAAAATTTATAAAAATTCGCAAATCCACGCCACAAATTCACAAATTCCACGCCGAAATTTAAGAATTTACATTATAAATTTACAAATTTTCCCAAATTCACACCAAAAATTCCCCAAAATTCTAAATTTACACAGCAAATTCAAAAATTTACAAAATTTTTTACTATTTAACAAACATTTAACAAATTTTATGCTATCATTAGCTTGTCAATTTATCTTACAAAGAAAGGAGAAATACAAATGGGTAACAAAATTGCCTTGAATGTATTTTGGGTCTTAGTTGCCGTGCTTGCGGCTTGGTGCTTCGGCACGCTCGCGCTGCATCAGGGCGAGACTATTTCAGCGACTTGGATAGTAGTGGCTGCGGTGTGCTTTTACGCCATCGGCTACCGCTTTTATAGCAAGTATATCGCTGAGAAGGTCTTGCAGCTGGATGATAACCGTGCTACGCCTGCTGTGGTAAATAATGACGGGCACGACTTCGTCCCCACAAACAAAATCGTGCTTTTCGGGCACCATTTTGCCGCCATCGCGGGTGCGGGACCTCTCGTGGGACCGATTTTGGCTGCTCAAATGGGCTATATGCCAAGCCTTATTTGGCTTGTCGTGGGCGTGGTTTTAGCGGGTGCGGTGCACGATTTTACCGTGCTTTTCATCTCTATGCGCCGAAATGGCAAGAGTTTGGGCGAGATTATCAAGCTCGAACTAGGCAAGGTCGTGGGCGGCATCACTATGGTGGGAATTCTTGGCATTATGATGCTCATCATCGCCATCCTAGCCCTAGTTGTCGTAAATGCCCTAGCAGACTCGCCTTGGGGACTTTTCACCATTGCGATGACCATTCCTATCGCCATTTTGATGGGCGTTTATATGCGCTTTTTGCGCCCTGGCAAGGTCGGCGAGGCTAGTATCATAGGCTTTGTGCTACTTTTGCTTGCCCTTTATTTTGGGCGCAGCGTGGCAGAACACGAGACTTTAAGCGCGATTTTCACGCTCACTCCCGTAACGCTAACCTATGTCATCATCGTTTATGGCTTCATAGCGGCGATTTTGCCCGTGTGGTTCTTGCTTGCACCGCGCGATTATCTTAGCACCTTCCTTAAAATAGGCGTTATCGTGCTAATGGCAGCAGGCATACTCATAGTCGCACCCGATGTGCAGTTCCCCGCTACTACTAAATTCACAGATGGCACGGGACCTGTGTTTAGCGGGCAGCTTTTCCCCTTCCTTTTCATCACCATCGCTTGCGGTGCGATTAGCGGTTTCCACGCCCTTGTTTCAAGCGGCACCACGCCTAAAATGCTTGAAAAAGAATCCCACGCGCGAATGGTAGGATATGGCTCGATGATAATGGAGTCCGCTGTGGGCGTTATGGCACTTGTGGCAGCAGTTACGCTAGACCAAGGACTTTATTTTGCGGTAAATGTCGCTCCCGCAGGGCTTGGCACGGTTGGTGCTAGTGCTACTGATGCAGCGGCTATCGCGGCTCAAACCATCAGCAACTGGGGCTTTACCATCACCCCTGATGCCATCACAGGAATGGCTGAGGAAATCGGCGAGAATTCAATCCTAAGCAAAACAGGCGGCGCGCCTACCTTTGCCATAGGCTTGGCGAAAATCATCTCCGAGGTGCCACTATTTAATCAAGGCTCAACGGCGTTTTGGTATCACTTCGCTATCTTGTTTGAAGCACTCTTTATCCTAACCGCTGTGGATGCTGGCACTCGCGCGGGACGCTTTATGGTGCAAGATGTGCTAGGCAATGTCTATAAGCCTATCGGCAACATACACTCTATGGGCTGGGGCATCGTGGCTACCTTCATCTGCGTGGTAGGCTGGGGCTACATACTTTACCAAGGCGTAACCGACCCACAAGGCGGCGTGAAGTCCCTTTGGACGCTCTTTGGCGTTTCAAACCAAATGCTAGCGGGCATCGCGCTACTTACCGTCATCACCGTGCTCTTTAAAATGGGCAAGGCAAAGCAGGCTTGGGTCGCCATACTGCCTACTGCGTGGCTTTTAATAAGCACGCTTTATGCAGGATTTTGCAAGCTGCTGCCCGCAAACGGCGAGAAAATTCACGATGCGGTAAGCCACATAGCCATTTGGCAAAACAACAAAGCAAAGGCAGCACAGGCTTTGGCGGAGGGCAACGAAGCTTTGGCGGCTAAACTCAGCCTCATCGCCTCAAACAACCTCATCAACGCTTGCTTGTGTGGGCTGTTTATGGCGGTTACTTGCCTCGTGCTAGTTCAGTGCATACGAATTTGCCTCAAATACAGCAGCAACAAGGCACAGGCTGAAAAAGAGTATCCTTTGGCTGAAACGCCTTATGAAAAGGCTAGCAAATACGAAGGCACAATCGCCGCACACGGGTGAGGCTTTTAGCCTTGAATTTGCGTGAATTTCGCGTGAATTTGGGGCTAAAATTCGCTGAATTCGCCCCTGCTTTTTGTGGGGGCAGAATTTACGCAAAATCAAAGCGCAAAATGAAGCGAAACGCTTTGACCCGCGCGGTCAAAATCTGTGATTT
>CAVJSG010000052.1:0-11058 GCA_963651895.1 Campylobacteraceae bacterium | reverse complement strand
TGAAGTTTAAATTTAAATGTAAATTTAAAGTGAAAATTCGGGCTGAATTGCTTAAAATTCAGCCCTTGCAAAGGAGCAAAAAATGAAAGGCAAAAAGAAGTTGATTGTCGGCGGTGTCGTGGCAGTGCTTGTTTTGTGGGCGGTGTTTGGGTGCGGCGGCGGAATGCCAAGCTGCGATGACGGCGAGGTTAAAAAACAAGTCGTCAAAGAGCTGCAAAGGTTCTTTGAAACCGATGAGAAGTTCGAGCTCGCAGACATCGTCACGGAGTCCATAAACAAGGACACGCAGTTCGTCAGCTGCAAGGCTAAAACGGACAAAAGCAGGAACCTTTATGGTATAAGTATGCCCATAGACCCAAGCTACACGGCTCAACGCACAAGCGATGGGAAGCTCATCGTAAAAGTGGATTGGGGCTTTTAAAATGGCGTGAATTTGCGGGAAAAAGCGTGAAATTTTTTGCAAAATTTCTAATTAAATTCACGGATTTTCCGTGAATTTTGAGTGGAATTTAGCTTAAAAATTCACGCTTTTTTGCTTTGCAAAGGCAACAGCTTTTTGGAGTGTAGCGAGCAGGTCACTCGCACAAGACACCACACGGTTTTTCAAAACCGCTCGTAATGACACGGCGTGGGCGACTCGTCCGTCCCACAAAAAACGATAAATTTTATCGCCTTTTCACAAAAGACTTTCCAAATTTCTCGCCAAAATTTCTAAATTTATGCTAAAATACGCGTTTTTATGAACTAAATTTGAAGTAAAATTCAAGGAAAACGCAATGAACATCGTGCTTATCGGCTCATCCACAGGCGGTCCAAAGCAGTTGCAATTCTTGCTAAACGACATTGATTTTAGCAAAAGTTGTGTCGTCATCGCCCAGCATATGAGCGCTAGCTTTATCCCCTCTTTCGTGCGGCAGTTTAACCAAGAGGCGAGGGCTGAGGTCGTAGTGGCAAATGACGGCGATTTGCTCGCACCAAATAAAATTTTCATCTGCCAGCAAAACACCATCTTTTCGGGCAGCCTGAATATCAGCCTAGCTTTTAGCGGCGAAAAAACGACCTTCAACCCAAATGTGAATTTGCTTTTTGACTCCGCCTCGCATTATGCGCATATGCAAAATATGCTAGCGGTGCTGCTTACAGGTATGGGAGATGACGGCGCGGCAGGGCTTTTTGAATTATACAAAAAAGGCGTTCGCTGCCTTTGCGAAAACGAAAAGGATAGCGTGGTGTATGGAATGCCCAAAAAAGCCATCGAGCTAAACCCGAAATTAAGGGCTCTGAGCCTAAACGAAATAAAGCGCGAAATCATAAAATTTACAGAGGTGCAAAATGGATAAAATCGTGCCAAATGCTAGCGAATTTTTACAATTCATACGCGTCATAAACGAGCTTTGCGGCGTGGATTTGACGGAAAAACGAAATTTACTCGAACCCAAATTCGACAACTTCTTGCGCGAGCTTGGTTTTAAGGACTTTCGCAGCTTTTTGATGAAGCTAGAAATCGACAGCGCGGTGCGTCAAAAGGCACTCGACTTCATCACGGTGAATGAAACCTATTTTTACCGCGAGTTAGCGCAGTTAAAACAAGCCGCCTTTTATCTCAAAGCCCTCGAACGCCCAGCCAGCGTGCTCAGCGCCCCTTGTGCTAGCGGCGAGGAAGTGTATAGCTTTGCCATACTTTTAGCCCTTAACGGCGTGGCAAATGTGCATATCACGGGCATCGACATCAACCAAAAAGCCATAGAAAAGGCAAAGGCGGGCATTTACAAAGAGAGGAGCCTGAAAAATCTGCCCCTCAGCGAAAAACTGCGTTTTTTTGTCGGCAAAAATGGGGATTTTGAGGTGAAAAAAAGCGAGCTGTGCCGCTGTCGTTTCGAGCTTTGCAATGTTTTTGACAAGAAATTCTTTCAGCTTGGCAAATTTGATATGATTTTCTCGCGCAATATGATGATTTATTTTGACTACGAGTCGCGTTTGCAGCTTTTGGAGAACTTTTACAATATCTCAAACCCCGAATGCCGCCTCTACATAGGCAACTCAGACTTGGTGCCAGCAGAAAACCCCCATTTTAGCAAGGTTTTCGCACCGAATGGAGCGAGTTATTATCAGAGGAATTAGGGGAAAATTTGGGATTTTATGAGTTTGGGATTTAAATTTTTTTTTTGTTTATTTAGGGCTTTAAAGTGGGGGAATTTGAGTGGAAATTTTGAGAATTATTGTTTTGTTGTGAAATTTTGTCATTGTGAGCCTTAACGAAGTCAAGGCGTGGCAATCCATAGTCGGCAGGCTGTTAGCCTTTGCCATTTTAAAAAAGGCGTAAATTTAATTAGTAATTTTTAAAAAATGACAAAAAGAACAGCAAAATTCACAAAAAATTTTCACTCTTTCACAACATAACCATTCCTAATTATCCACCAGCTTAAAGCCCTAGCCCTTTTTAGCTGCTCAAATGCTGTTTTTGCAAGGCTTTCGTCATTTGAATTTGCGTTTTTGCCTTGAATTTTGGCGTTTTCGCCCTGAAAATACTCGATTTTAAAGCCATCATAAATGAAATTTTCATTCGCCACCGCGTTCAAACCAAGTGCAAAACGGCTTTCATTTAGCATTTTTTCAGCCTTTAAATTCAGCGAAACACCTTTTTTGTCATTGTTTAAAGGCAACGAGACTTGCAAAATATCCTTTTCATCGGCATTACTCAAAAGCGGTGTGCCGAAACTTATGTATTTATAGGCGTTTGGGGCGACTAGCTCGGCTATGGTTGGCGTTATATCAATGTGCGAGCCGATTTTTGAAAGCACGGCGGGCTGCAAATTCGGCGAATACACGATTAGCGGCACCTCGCCCCTCGCGGCTTGGAAAAAGGAAGTGCCCTTGTGGTCGCCTGTGATGACGAAAAGGCTGTCCGGCAGGGCTTTTGCCATCTCTCGCACGAAGCGGGCGAGCATTTTGTCTTGATAGCTGATGTGTGCTAAAATCTTTGCGTTAATGTCTTTTTGGGGGATTTCGGGGTGTTTTTTGATGAAAGCGTTGATTTTTTCATAGCTTATGCCGAATTTTTCTACCTCGATGTCGTAGGGAGGGTGATTTGAGGTGCTTACTATCATCGAAAAGCTCTTTGTGTCTTTGTTTGCAAGGGTGTAATGCTTGACAAACTCATATAAATAGTGGTCTAGCGCACCCCAAGAGTTCTCAAAGGGCGGCAGCAAGGCGTTTTCGCTCGCAAATTTCACTATGTCCGTGCTGGCGCGAATCTCGTCAAAGCCCTGTGATTTCGTGTATGCGTCCATTTTATACCAAGTGCTTGAACCGCCGTAAAAAAAGCGTGTCGCGTAGCCAAGTCCGCTAAAAATAAAGCCCGGCGACATCTCAAAAATAGGGCTTTTGCCCACACTTAAACTCAGCGGAATGCCCGTGTGGTAGAGTCCGCTGATTTGCATATCAAGGCTATCTATGGTGCGAGCGGCGTTTTGCAAGAAAATATCGGCTTTAAAGGCGTTTTTCTCGCTTATCAAGGCTTTTAACTCGCTTGTAAGCCCTATTTCATCGAACTTCTCGTCAAAATGCCACGCGCTAAAACTCTCGGCGATTATGTAAAAAATGTGCTTAATTTGCGTGTGGCTAGGGTTTTGCACCTCTTTTTGTAAGAGTTTTTTTAAGTCAAATTCACGCTCGCCACCGTCCTTTAAACCAAAAAAAGCCCTTGTAGCCGCGAGTGGAGCTTCATTTGTGAAGTCTGCGAAGCTTGAACTAGCGATTTTAGCGTAGCTGCGATACACATAAAGCAGGTCGCGAAAGCCTCCGTGCGTGATTTTGCGCAAAAAGGCGTTTGAAACGGGGACGATTTCCTTGCTAAGCGAGATGCCTTTAAGCCCTATTTGCCCGTTGATGGCGAACAAACAAGCTAGTGCAAAGCCTATAAAAAGGGGAGCGCGAAATTTTTTGCCTTGAATTTTAGCAATTTGCGCGTAAAAAAACGCAAAAAATGCGTAAAATACGAGGCTCAAAGCTAGCCAAAGCAAAATTTTGCCTGAAAATTCAAAGTCTCCGCTAAATGCCATATCCAAAATCGCCTTTTTATCGTCAAAAATGAGCCCTAAAAGTGCGCCGTTAAAGGTGTCATCGTAGATTTCGTAAAAGCCTATGTTTGCAACGCCCACAAATGCGGTGATTAAGATGGTTAAAAGGGCGTAGAGCTTGATGAGTGCTTGTTTTGGGGCGAAATTTAGCACAAAGAAAATCACGCTTAAAACCCCTATGATTTGCCCGTCATAACGCAAGAAATTTGCGGCAAAATGTGCTATTTCGCCGAGGTTTGTGCCGCTTAATTCGCCTTTAAAATGCGCGATAAAAGCGGCGCGTAAAATTATGCTTAAAACAAAGAGAAGCCCCATAAATACGAGGCTTTGTAGGGTTATGATTTTAAGGGTTTTTTTCATTGTTTTTCCTAAATTTTTCTTAAATTTTGCCTAAATTTCGTTTTTAAGGCGTGAATTTTGTGAATTTTTGCTAATTTTTTGCACTTTTAAAAGCCGCACAAAGCTCCATTTTAGCGTGAATTCTAGGGTTTTTACAAGGCTAAAAAGCCACAAATATGGGCAAATTAGCATTGTGAGTGGATTTTGCGAAAGTCCTAAAACAAAGGGCAGTAGGGAGATTAAAGCCAAAACAGCGCAGAATTTGTCGGCAAAATAGAGCGCGAGCAAGAGCGCAAAGGCGCAAAGTGCCTGAAAAATGGGGCTTTGATTGTAAATGTCAAGCGGGATTAAATCCAAATTGCCAAGGTAGAGTAAAAGTCCGTAAAGGCAGAGTAAGATAAAGGCGGCGGGCTTAATGGCGAAAATTTGGGCTTTGCGTGAATTTTTGGGCGCGAAATCTTTTAGCAAATTTTTCAGCACGAAAAATACGAGCAAAAGCACGCACAGCGGGCTTGGGGCGTCAAAAAAGGCGAACAAAAAATCCGCCACGCAAAAGCCATCAAAAAGCGGCACTAGAAAAAGTGCCGTAAAAATCAGCGTTAGGGTGTATTTGAGTTTTAAATTTGGCGAAAATTTGCCTTGAAATTTGTCGCCAAATTCGGCATTTCGTGAAATTTCGCCGCTAAATTTGCTTTGAAATCCCGCCAAAACCCCACCTAGCCACAAACTCGCCGCAAAAAGCAAAAAAGCACACATTATCATTTCTCGCCCCTTTTCGCCTCAATAGCCATTTTTACGGCATCCGCGCTAAAAAATTTCATCTTAATCGCCCTTCTATCAAGGGTATAGCTGATATAAAGTCCATTTTCTAGGGCGTTGCCGCCATTTGAGTGCGCGTAAATGCTTGGGTAGCTTACCTCCCCGCCTTCATCAATGCTAAAAAGCCTGATAAATTCGCCCTTTTCTTTGTCTTTTAGCCAAAAAAGGCTGAGTTTTGAGCGCGGATGGGCGTTTTGATTTGCACTTTTGCTTGATATATCAGCGTTTGAGACGGCTGAATTTGCATTTTCGCCCGCAAAATCGTCCTTTCCGTCATTATGGGCGAGCAAAATTTCACTTTTGCCATTCACAAAAATTATGCACAAAACGCTGGAACTATCGTAGTTTTTAAGGTTTGTAGGCGTGGGAGTGTCCCAAAATTCGCCATTTTGCGAGCATTTTTGCAAGAAAGCTGTGTTATTATGGGCTTTGTGGTTTCTAAAAAAGGCTAGACACTCGGCGCCATCGATGATAAGGCTAGGTTGCAGCTGATTTTTAAGCGAATTTATGCGCCTTGTGTAAAGCAAATTCGCGTTTTCGTCAAAAAAGCCCAAAAGTGCGTATTTTTTGGCAAGCTCGTGGTAAAGCGGCAGCACGAAAGCCCCATTTTTAAGGCTTGCGGCGGGATTTCGCACGAGATGAGAGAGATTCGCAAACGCGCCGAGCCCAAGCTCGCCCTTGAATTTGGGGCGCAAATTCTCGTCAAATTCGAGCTGATAAACCCTGCTCGTAGCCCACCCGCCAAGGCTCACGCCCACCACAAAAAAATGCACCTTGCCATTTACGCCTTGAAAGGCGACAGGGTTGCCGAGTTTTTTGATGAATTTGCCGCTCATCTTTGAAAGTGCGCGCGCATTTAAAATGCTCTCAGGCTCGCTCCACTCGTTCTTTGCGCTATCATAAAAACTTTGAAAAATCCGCACATCCCGTGCCCCCTCGCGACTGCCCGCGAAAAAAAGCGCCATCAGCCCGCGACTCGTCATCGCTAGGGTGCTAGAATGTGCCGACTTCGTGGGCGGTTTTATAAGCGAACTTTTGGGGACGAAATTTGCATTAAAATAGCTGAAATCCTGTGACTCGGTGTGAATTTTTTCATTATCTGCGGCGGTTTTTGAGTCGTTTTTAAAGGTTGAAAATTCACGGCTTGAAAAATTTGGTTGCGTGTTTTCAAAGCTAGAAAATTCACGACTTGAAAAGCCCCGAATTTCTTTGTTTTCAAGGCTTTGAATTTGATTTTGCCGTTCTTTAAAAGCCGAAATTTCGCCTTGTTTTTTATAAGCCCCAAAGCCCAGCAAAAGTGCGGCACAAATGGCAAAAAGCGTGAATTTTATTTTCGGCGAAAGGCTCATTTTTAAAGCTCCAAATCTCATTTTGAGCCCAAATTTTAGCCTAAAAATTTAAAAAATTAACTCATTGCAAAATTTGTGCTAAAAATGCGAGCGGCGTGCGTGATAAAGATAGCTTTCACACGCCTTGCAAAAAATTCACAAATTTACCTAAAATTCACACAAAAATGCAAAAATTTGCAAAAAAATTCACACCAAACGCGAAATTTAGAGTAAAATTCACGCAAATTTCGTAAATTTTTGTAAAATTTACCAAGAAATTCACGCAAAAAGGACAAAAAATGAACTCAACGCAAAAAAATTCAGCGCAAGTTGCCAAAAATCCTATGACAATGACGCAAAAAATCCTCGCCCACGCCTGTGGTGCGGACTTTGTCGAGCCAAATCAGCTGATAATGGCTAGGCTTGATATGGTGCTGGGTAATGATATAACCACGCCTGTGGCGATTAACGCCTTTAAGAAAGCCAAATTCACGGGGGTTTTTGATAAGGACAAAATCTCGCTTGTGATGGACCACTTCGCGCCAAACAAGGACATAAAGGCAGCCACGCAAACCCAGCAGTGCCGCTTTTTTGCGAACGAATTTGACATCACGCACTACTACGATGTCGGCAATATGGGCGTTGAGCACGCTTTGCTGCCCGAGCAAGGCATAGTAACCACAGGCGATGTCATCATCGGCGCGGACAGCCACACCTGCACTTATGGGGCTTTGGGCGCGTTTTCCACAGGGGTAGGCAGCACGGATATGGGCGTGGCGATGGCGACAGGCAAGGCTTGGTTTAAGGTGCCAAATGCCCTAAAATTCGAGCTTTCAGGCAGCTTGCGTCCCTATGTGAGCGGCAAGGATGTGATTTTGCACATTATAGGGCAAATAGGCGTGGATGGCGCACTTTACAGGAGTATGGAGTTTGACGGGACGGGGCTTGCGAGCCTTTCCATAGACGACAGACTCTGCATAGCAAATATGGCGATAGAAGCGGGGGCGAAAAATGGCATATTTGCCGTGGATGGCGTAACGCTTGACTATGTCAAAGGGCGCTGCAAGCGAGCCCCACGCATATACGAGGCGGACGAGGGCGCGATTTACGAGCGCACCTTTAAGATAAATTTGGACGAAATCACGCACACCGTGGCTTTTCCGCACCTGCCTGAAAACGCGCGAACGCCTGATGAGTGGGGGGAGATTAAAATCGACCAAGTCGTCATCGGCTCTTGCACGAATGGGCGTTTCAGCGATATGGCGGCGGCTGCGGAGCTTTTAAAGGGGCGCAAAATCGCCAAAAACACCCGCTGCATAGTCATCCCCGCCACTCAGCAAATTTATTTAGAGTGCATAAAACAAGGCTTGCTCAAAACCTTCATCGAGGCTGGCTGCGTGGTATCCACGCCCACTTGCGGACCCTGCTTGGGCGGCTATATGGGCATTTTAGCAGCAAACGAGCGCTGCGTATCCACGACAAATCGCAACTTCGTGGGGCGTATGGGACATACGACAAGCGAAGTGTATTTAGCCTCTCCGCAAGTAGCCGCGGCGAGTGCGATAAAAGGCTTTTTGAGCGCACCTAGCGAGGTTTTGTGAAATTTAAGCTATGATTGTGGCGTGAATTTGGGTTGAAAGTTGGCGTGAAATTTGCGTGAAGTTTTGGTGTTTTTTGTGAATTTTTTTACGCCACTTTTTTAAAATCCGTGAATTTTACTTAAATTTTGTCCAAAATTCACACACATTGCGAGGTGTTGCAAATGCCAAAGTTGCGTTTTAAGGTATAAAATCCACACTTAAATTTATCCAAATTTAAATAATCTAAACACTCCGCAAAGCACTATTTTGTCGCATTTTTCTCCATATAAACACTCACGCTTGGGAAGGCAAAGCTTAGTCCGTTTTGCTCGATTATTTTCATAAAATCCAGCATTAAAATTTGCCGCGCAGCCCTAAAATCCGCACTCAAAACGCTTTTTGTGTAGCAATAAATTTCTATGTTTATGGAGCTGTTTGCAAACTCGCAAAGGCTTACAAAGCAGTCGTTTTTGTAGCCTTCTAAATCATTTACAGAGACTAAATTTTGGCGGTATTTTGCGCTGTAATTTTTGCTAAAAGCGTTATCATCAGCCTGCGCGATGAGTGGGCTTTTGGCGAGGTAGTCGCGCAAGTCGCGCACGCATTTTTCAAGCTGTGCGGGCTTGGCGTCATAGGCTATGCCAAGCGTCATTTTCAAGCACCGCCCGACTTTTCGTTTAGACCAGTTTTTGATATTTGCACTCATCATTGTGGAGTTTGGCAAAAACACTAGCGAGTTGTCCGCCGTGCGAAGCGTAGTCTTGCGAAGCCCTGTCTCTACGACATTTCCCTCTATGCCGCCCACCTCGATGAGGTCGCCTTGGTTGAAACTATCATCGAAAGAAATGATAATGGATGCAAAAAAATTCGCTATTATGTCCTTTGCCGCAAGCGCCACCGCGAGCCCGCCGATGCCAAGGGAGGCGATGATGGCAGAGACATTAAAGCCCAAATTTGCAAGCACCAAAAGCACGGCGATGATGAAAATGGCGAAATTTAGGATTTTTATGATGAGATTTGCCACCTGTGCCTTGCCGTTTCGCCCCTCGCTTCGTTTTTGCGCTAATTTTGCCGCAAACATTACGCCGTAGCTGTTTAAAATGCCGATAATCAGCCACGCAAAGAGCAGCACATAGATGATATAAAAGGCGTTTGTGATTTTGAGATTTACGGGTGCGGGGTAGTAAAAAATGCTAAAACACACGCTAAAAGCGTAGAAAAATAGCAGCAGCGAAAAGGGGCGTTTGTTTTTGTTTATGAAAACCTCGCGCACCTCTGCTTTGTCCGTGGCGGCTTTTGAATTTTTGAAAAAGAGTTTCATCAAATAATACAAAATGAAAGGTGGCAAAAACACGCGCAAGCCCCAAAACAGCAGCAAAACGGCTATGGAGATGACGAGTTTTCCTGTATTTATGAACTCAAATTTCGCGTAAGAGTTGATATAATCTATCAAATTTTGCAGGCGAAATTCAGCAAAAATATAATTGCTTTCAAACAAATGCGCGTTGTCGCTTAGATACTGCAAAATTTCTATGTAAGAATTTAATTTATTTTGCGCGTTTTCGCCCTTGTTTTTTAGGGTGCTAAAATGCTCATCAAGTGCCACTATACCGGCGTTTATGCTCTCTTTCATAAGCTCGCTATCAGCAGCATTTTTAAAAAGCTCGCTTAAAGTTAAAAGCGAGGCGTAAAAAAGCTCGTCAAGCTCTATCTCAGCGGCTTTGCTTGGCGTTTTTTCCTTTTGGCGCGTAAATTCCTGCATAAATTCTCTATTTACGCTTTGGGCTGAAACTATGGCAGGTAGGGCGTTTAAAAGCTCTTTTTTTTGCTTTTTTAGCGCGTTTTTTTCCTTGCTAAAAAGGCTCGCGTTGTTTTCGCTTTTGGTTTCAAGCTCGATAAATTCGGCATTTAAATTGATAAAATCCTGCGTTAAATTTTGAATTTCATTTCCTTGCGCAAAAGCCGCAAAGCACGCTAAAATCAGTGTTAGAAAGATTTTTTTTGTCATTTTTTGTCCTTAAATTTTAATTTGGCTTTTTTAAAAAAAGTGTTGAAATTAAGCGTAAATTCAAAGCAAAATCAAAGCTCCAAATTCGCTCAACGCGGTTGCCCACGCGCGGTATCCCAAAATCACAGATTTTGACCGCGCGGGTCAAAGCGTTTCGCTTCATTTTGCGCTTTGAATTTGCGAAATTTCTGTCGCTTAACACTTTTTTTAAAAAAAACCATTTTAATTTTTCACCTTAAATTCAGCTAAATTAGCCCAAAAAAACCGCTGCCATTTTGCTCGCAAATTCCCTAAAATTCACGCCTTAATCCCTATGCGAAATCAGCACGAAATGCTTTTCATCAGGCTTATACTCAAAAATCTCGCCCGTTTCGATGATATAGTGCCAAGCGTGAATTTCTAGGCGTTTTTCGCCCATCGCCTTTTGAATTTCGGGGTAGGTTAGCAAATTTTGCAGCGAATTTAGCAGGTTCATTTTCTCCGTAAGCCAGCTGCGCATCGCCTCGTCCGTGCGCGCACTCTCAAAGCCCAGCACCTCGTCCTTTATGTCGTCTATGAGGCTGAGCCAACGCTTGACATTTGGCATCGCGGCGAGTTTAGCAGGCTCGTAGTAAAGCGCAGCGCAGCCCCCGCAGTTGCTATGCCCGCACACGACTATGTTTCGCACGCGCAGCGAACTCACGGCGTATTCGATAGCCGAGGTTGTGGCTAGGTAATCCTGCCCCACGCGGTAGGGCGGGACGATGTTTGCGATGTTTCGCACCACAAAAAGCTCGCCCGGCGCGGTGCCTGTGATGAGATTTGGCACGACACGAGAGTCGGCACAGCCGATGAAAAGCGTGTGTGGGCTTTGCCTGTCTTTTAGGGACTTAAAAAGGCTTTTGTGCTCTTTGAAGTCCTCCTGC
>CAVJSG010000051.1:8423-11229 GCA_963651895.1 Campylobacteraceae bacterium | reverse complement strand
CACAATGCAAAAATTCTACCAAATGCCCTACCCCGTGCGTTTTAGCGTTTTGCTGTGCCACGCCAAATGCGATTTTGCTTGTATCGCAGGCTGTGATTTTGCGCCCCGTAAGCCTAGCAAGGACTATGCTTAAAGCCCCACTGCCAAAGCCTATCTCCAAAATGCCCTTGTAACCGCCCTTTGCAAGCTCTGTGCGGCAAAGTTCTAGCAAAATTTCGCTGTCAAAACGCGGGATTAAAACGCCTTTTTTAGCCGATAAATTCGGCTTTACCATAAAATCAAGCCCATAAAAACTCGCCTTGTTAAAGATATACTCGAAAGGCTCGCCGCTCCCAAAACGCCGCACGAGCCTAAAATAAGGCTTTTCGTCAAGCTCGAATTCAGGGTTTAAAAAAAGCCACGCCCTGTCTTTGCCCAAGAATTCGAGCAAAATGAATTCTGCATATCTCTCACTGCCCACTAGCTCGGCTTTGGCGAGCTTTAATGCCTCGCAAACCTTCACGCTAGGGCTTTTAACCTCTCGTCAATGCTTGGGTGCGAGTGATGAAAGAGCGCGTAAAGCCTACTAGACTTTACAAAAGCCTTGTTTTCCTTTGCTAGCACGAGCAAAGCCTCGCGCATATCCTTACTAGAAGTCATTTTCGCCCCGTGCTTGTCCGCCGCAAACTCGTTTTTACGGCTCATAGCGTTGATGAAAGGCGAGAAAAGCAAGTCAAACACGCCATTAAACATTATAAGCAGCGCGAAAACGCCCGCATTTACGCCATTTAAATGGCTCTCTTTGTAAAAAAATTCGGGCAAATGCGCGAAAACAAAAAAGAGCAAAAACATCATCAAAGCACTGCTAAATAGGGATTTGAGCAAGTCCTTATGCACGAAATGCCCCAGCTCGTGCCCCAGCACCGCCAAAAGCTGCTTTGTGCCAAAGGTTTTTAGCAGCGTGTCAAAAAGCACCACGCGCTTGCTTTTGAAAAGCCCGCCAAAATAGGCGTTCAGCCGCTTGTCGCGCTTGCTCGCATCCATCACAAAAACGCCCTTTGAGCTAAAACCGCATTTATTCAACAGCTGCGAAATTTCGCCCTGCAAAGCCTCATCCTGCAAGGGCTGCATTTTATTATAAAGCGGCACGATGAGCGTGGGGTAGATGACGCTAATGACTAAAATTACCGCAAAAGCCACGCCAAAGGCGCCCAGCCACCACCAAGCGCCCAAAAATTCATAGCACAAAAGCAGGACATATAAAAACAAAAAGCCAAAAACCGCGAGCAAAGCAAGGCTTTTCAGGCTGTCTTTGATGAAAAGTGCGGGCGTGATAGTGGAAAATCCGTGCTTTTTGTCCTTGACAAATGCCTTGTATGCCGACAGAGGCAGGCTTAGAGCGGTGTTGATGATGAGAAAAGCGAGCAAAAATAGGGTGTTTTCGAGGGTTGAATTCGTCTCAACTACGAATTCGCCGAGCCACGCAAAGCCCCACAAAAGCCACGCCATATATAAAACGAGGCTGTAAAAATGCGAGAAAATGGCGAATTTTTCGTTCGCGATGGCGATATTTGCGGCTTCTTGGTAGGTTTTCTCGTCCAAAATCACCGCTTTTTTGGCTTTTTCTTTTTTCAAAAAATTTATCTGCACCGCCGAAATGCCCACAAACGCGAGCGTGTAGGCGCATAAAATGGCTATGAGTGTCATCAAAATGTCCTTTTTTTGTGTGAATTTTTGCGAATTTTTGGTGCGAAAGCGCGTAAAATCAACGCTCAAAGGCACAAATTCGCTTAAATTTTCTTAAAATTTGCGAGACATTTTAACAAAGATTTGCAAAAAAGCGTGAATTTCTTTGAATTTTTTTTGGCAAATTTCGCGCGAAATTCACAAAACCAAACCAAAAAATTTACAAAATTTGCAAATTTTTGCCAAATCAAATCGCCAAAAACAAGGCAAATTCAGTCTTTTAGGACAAATTTAAACCCCAAATTTCAGTCACTTTTAGCCAAACCAAACTTAAAATTCAGCCAAATTCTAGTCTCGCGAAAATGCGATTTGCCCTTAAATTTAGCTTTTTCGAGTAAATTCAACCCTTTTTGAGCAAATTTAACCTCGCTTCGGCGGCTTGTAGTTCGAGCCTTAACACGCTTTCAAGCTCGCTGTCGCCTGAAATTTGGGCATTGCGAAGCTGTGCGGCGATTTTATACACGGCGTCTTGGGCTTGGTTTAAACTCATCGCGCCCAAATTCGCACCAAATCCAACCCCAGCCTTTTTGGCGGCTTTAACCTTGCCGTAATTCCACTCATTTCGCTTTATGTCGTCATTTTGGCGGTAAAATTCCAGCAACTCCCTAGCGGCTTTAAGCCTTATTTCCAGCAGCTTTGTCGCCAGCACAAACTCGGCGTTTGACTCACGCACGCAAGCCACGCCGACTTCATCAAAGAGTGCAAATTCCAACGCTTTGACGAGTTTAGCCAGCTTGAAAACCTCATCTTGCGTGTGTTTGCTAAGCCGCGAGTCCGCAAATTCGCTCACATCAAAGTCCCCACGCTGTGCTAACGCCTGCGACAATGCAGTTTGGTTAAAGCCGTATCCCAACGGCAATCTCGGTGCCCTTTTTAAATTTGACATTTTCGCCCCCTTTTTTAAAGTGAATTTTGTGAATTTTCTCTCAATTTTCGTCTCGCATTTTCGCATTTTTAAAATTCCGTGAATTTTTCGCCTTTCACAAAAACCAAAATTTGTGAATTTCTCTAAAATTTCGCCTTTCACAAAAACCAAAAAACTCCAAAAACCTAAATTCCGTGAATTTCCCCAGCCCTTTTC
>CAVJSG010000051.1:6092-8402 GCA_963651895.1 Campylobacteraceae bacterium | reverse complement strand
AAAAAAAAAAAAAAAAAAAAAAATCACAGCAAATTTTTCTCAAAAAATTCACAGCATTTCTTTTATCTCATCATCACTCAAATACGCCCCAAACAGCCTTTTGGGGGCACTCATCGCCCTTAGTTTTAGCAGCATATCGCCCTTGCCCAGCAGTTTTTCCGCACCGCCATCGCCCAAAATGACTTTGGAGTCCGCGTTTTTGGGGACTTTAAAGGCTATGCGACCATCGATGTTGCTTCTCAGCACGCCCTTGAAGCTGTGTCCGTCAGGGCGTTGCGTGGTGAGGACGAGGTGGATGCCAGCAGCCCTTGCTTTTTGGGCGAGGCGGGCAAGTGGAAGGCTGATTTCTTTGTTTTTCTTGTTTTCTTGGTCGATTAACTCTTTTAATTCATCGACTATGACGACTTTTGGGGCAAATCCTAGTGCCTCAAAGTCCCCACTACCAGCCTCATTCATCATTGCATATCTCTCATCCATCTCAGCCACAAGGCTTTCAAGCGCGTTTTTCACGCCCTCAAAATCATATATAAGCTGAATTTTCTCGCCAAAGACCATAAAATCCGTCCCCTTTTGTGCCACCAAAACGCAAATTTCAGCCTTGCTTTGCAGCAAACACAAGATAAGCCCTTTCACAAAGACACTCTTGCCCCCACCAGTCCCGCCAGCCACAAAGCAATGCGGGGCGTCCGCTAAATCAAAGCAAAACGCCTGCCCCTCCACGCTTTGACCAGCATAAACGCCTAGCTTAAAGCCTTGCCGTTTTAGCAAGGCTACCCCAGCCTTAAATTCACTCACGCCCACGGGCTTCCACTCGCCCTCATCCTTTGCGATTTGGACATTAAAGGCACGCGACATCCCCTCGCAAGGCGAGACAAGCACGCTTTTGCCAAATTCATTATCCAAAAATTTCGTTCTCGCATCGAAAGCTGGCAAAAAATTCGCATCCGCGACCTCGATTTTGCAAATGTGGTGGCGGTAAGAGTCGTATTCGTTTATCAGCCCCACGCCCACGCCAAATTCCTTGTAGTAGTGTTTTAGCTTGTCAAAATACTCGCTTTCCTCGCCGTTTTGCAAAGGCAGCAGCGGCGTGGGGGCGTTCATTAGCCCCAAATTATCAATCCCCCATTGATAAATGCTGTCGTTGTTTTTCCACGAATTTTGCAGTTCAAAAAGCCCGCGGCGAATGTATTTGCCAAGGATTTCAAGGTAAGCCTCATCGCTAGCGAAAAAATCCTCGCCGAATTTATCGCCGCTTTTGCCGCCCAACTCGTCCTTATGCCGCACATAAAGCAAGGCACGCACCGCAGTGTCAATGTCCTCGCGGCGGTCCTTGCTGCCCTTGCCTGTCAGCTGTGCGAGGTGGTATTCGCTGCGTTTGGAGTTTTTCTCGCCCACGATTTGCCGCTGTTCCCATAGCGGCGAGTCTAGGGGGATTTTCTCCCCACGCAAAGCCCTAGCCAACGCCACTCGCAAAACGAGATATTTGGGGAAATCCCCCTCGCTAAATTCAGGCTGTTTGTAGCCAAAACCCTCTTTTCGCACCCTGTCGATGAGGTTTTCTTCTTGTTGATTTGTGTAAAAATCCGCCATTTTCGTCCTTTCTTGTGAATTTATTACAAAATTTCCTCAATACTAGCCGCTTTTATGCTAGCGTGCCGCCTATCCTCGTCATTGTAAATCTTATAAAGCCCCGCCAAATGCGGCTTGGCAAATTCATATTCTTTAAGCCCTATTTCGCCGCTGTGGGGCAAAATGATGACTTGTTCGCCCTTTGCGTAATAATGCCTTATGATATTTGCGCGATTTCTCGCGTCTATGCGGCTTAACGGCGTGTCGATGATGAGTGGAATTTTTGAATTTGAAAGTTCGCTTAAAGCCCAAAAAATGCAAATTGCTAAAATCTGCTTCTGCCCACTGCTTTGACTTTCCACGATGATGCCCTCGCCGTCCTTGTTTTTAAGGCGAATTTCAAAGTCCTCGCCGATTTCAAGTTCGTCTATGTTATCGTCTGGCAAAAGCGTTTTGTATTTTTCCAAAATTTTATCGTGCAATTCCTCGCGCAAACGCCCTACTAGCCGCTCTTTGTAGGCACTGACACATTTTTGCAGGGCTTCTAGCATATTTAGTTTGTTGCTTATGCGCTCGGTGTTTATGCTAGCTTGGGCGGTGTCAATCTCCCTTTCAAGCGCGATTTTCGCACTTTCTTGTTTGGCTAAATCCTGCTCAAAGCCGTTGATTTTGCCGCTTAACTCGTCTCGCCTTTGCTCGCACTCGGCTTTTGCGGCGTTTAGCTCGTCTTGCTTTTGCCGC
>CAVJSG010000051.1:3252-6082 GCA_963651895.1 Campylobacteraceae bacterium | reverse complement strand
CATCGGTATTTAGCGAATTTATCTCATCATTTAGCATTTTTAGCTCGTCATTTAGCCTTTTTATCTCGCTAAAATCCCTACCCAGCAGGCACGACTCCACCCTTGTGAGCGTGGTTTCAATCTCTTTTATGCGGTTTAGCGGGATTTTGCTGCACTCGTTTATGAGTTTGCTTTCTAGCATTTTTGGCATAGTAGCTAAAAGTTCTCTCAAAATCTCGCTTAAATCCCGCCTAACGCTCTCGCTGTAAGCCTTTGCGTGAATTTGCTCGCTTGCGATTTCTTGCATATCAGGCGTTAGCCTTTTTAGCGCCTCTATGTCGGTTTTTTGTGCGGCGTTTTGCAATTTTTCAAGCTCGGTTTTTAGCTCATCAAGCAAGGCTTCGTTGCTGACAAAAACGACAAATTTCAAGCTATCGCACAAATTTTTCTTTGCGGCGATTAGCTTTTCTTGCGTGCTTGTTTTTTCGGCGATGAGTTTTTCTTGTTCTGCTAGGCTGTCGGCTATGAGCTTGTTTAGCTGGTTGTCTAGTGTCTTTATCTCATCGCTGCATTTGTCTCTTTCTTGCTTGACTTCACTTAGCAACTCTTTCGTATTTTGAATTTGACTTTCTGCTTGTTCCAAATCGCCGCGTTTAAGCTCCAAAAAATCTCTCTTTTGCTTGTCCTTTATCTCGTTGTCTTTAAGCTCGTTTTGATAAGCCTTTGCCTGCTTTATGATGCTATCAAGCGGGCTGATTTGCAAAATTTCCTCGATTTTGGCACGCAGCTGGGTGCGGAGATTGTCGCTGATTTTTTCTATCTCCTCGCCGTCAAAAAAGAAAAATTCAACGAAATTTGGCGGCAGCATAGTTGTGATTTTTTCTTGTGCCATTTCGTCAAAAAATTCCTCGCCCCCAAGCCGCAAATAAAGCCTTTCTTTCACGCTATCATAAACATCCTCCCACGAGCGTTTCAGCGTGAATTCTTGCCCCCTAAACTCGCCCTCAAAGCAGACGAAAAACTCATCCGCCCTTTCATTTCTCGCGGCTTTGTTCAAAATGCCGTTCCACGCGCTGCTACCTAAAATAAACGACATTTGGGTTTTGACTTTTGGGGCAAAGCGCTTAATGCTTTCTGGCATCTCGCCGCTGCCGCCCGTGCCTAGAAAAAGCAGCTTTGCCGAGCGGATAAAGCTAGTTTTACCAAAGCCATTATCCCCATAAATGCAAAAGAGTTTTTTGCCCCCATCCGCCCTAAAATTCACGCTTACCTCGCCATAATACGCAAACATATTGCATAAAATTATTTTTAAAATAAACATTTACGCCTCCTCGTTTTTCGCGCTTTTATCGTCCAAAATCTTGGCGATTTCAGCCTTAATCAGCGTTTCCGCCCTAGTTTTGCGAACCCCAGCGCAAATTTCCACGCTTTTTGTGATGAGATTTTCCACATCTTGTGTGCTAAAAGGCTGGTTTTCAGCCCCCATCACTTCCTCTAAAATTTCGCTGTGCAAAATCTTACTTTTTTCCATTTTATACCCCTTTAAATGCCCGAATTTTTGGGCTGTTTTTATGGCTAGTTTTTCTAAATCAAAATCCCTATCCCACTCATCTTGGATGGCTAAAATCTGCGCGTCCGTGATGAGATTTTCGCCGCCATTTTGCGTGAATTTTTGCTCGGCTTTTAGCAAATTTTGCAAAATCTCCACGCGGTAATGGCTGAGAAATGGACCCAAGCCGCCTACCTTATAAACCGCGCGCCCATCGCGTTTGTAGTCGCTTCGCGCGTTTGGATTTTCGCGCAAGGCTTTTATGTAGTTGCGAAAGTCATTTAGCGGCTTTAAATGCGCCTCGCCAGCGGCGATGAAGCCTTGCATAGACTTGTCCTCGCTTACCACCGTGCAAACCCAGCAGCCAAAACGCGACCCGCCGCAGCTGCTTTGTGCCAAATCCGTGATGAACTGGCACTCATCCCCACTAGCACGAGAGTAGAGGGCAAAAAGCTCGCTGTGGTCCTTGTCCCAGCGTGGTTTGTGCGAGAGTAAATAGCCCCAAACCGCGTCCGTGTCCCACTCCGCGATGGGCGCGTAGGTCAGGGTGTCGGGGAAATCGTGGTGCTGGGAGTAGCCGTCCTCGTTTAGCGTGCGTTTTTCGATGGAGCGTTTGCGGTTTGCCGACTCTGCCTTGCGCGAACCTAGCAAAAGTATGCACGCGCCGTGCTTGGCGGTGATTTGCGCGACTTTGGCTTTGGCGGGGTTGATTTTTAGGCGTTCGGTGCACCAGCGAAAGGTGCGCGTGGGGCTTGGATAGCCCTTGCCGATGAGATTTACCCAAAAATCATCCTTTAAGCTTGGTTGCACCATCAAAACCTCAAACGGAATGCCGTGTTTTCGCGCGTGGGCGTTGATGGAGGCTACAACCTCACGCAAAAATCTGTCAATGTGCGGGGCTTCGACTAGGGTGTTTGAGGCGATGGCGTAGGTTTCGCGGCGGAGGTGCGGTGGCAACTCGCAAAGCATTTCATAGACGAGTTGCAGCACGCAGGTGGAGTCCTTGCCGCCGCTAAAAGTAACCACCCAAGCCTTTTTGTGCGAAAGGTATTTTTCTTTTATGTCGGCGATAGTGGCGGCGACTAGGGGGTTTGCGTGGGGTTGAGTTTGTGAAATTTGGGCTGAATTTGTGCGTGAATTTTGTGAATTTTCGTTTGGAAATTGTGAATTTTGCGAATTCAAATTCGAATTTTCGCCATTATGGACTGAATTTTCGTGTGAATTTTCGGCTGAATTTTGAGGTAAATTTTCTTGTAAATTTACGCCGTCATTTTTAGGCTGAGATTTTGCGCGGCTGACAAA
>CAVJSG010000051.1:0-3242 GCA_963651895.1 Campylobacteraceae bacterium | reverse complement strand
ACAAATGGGGGGGGGGGGCGAAGTGCGCGAAGTGTGAATTTTCGGCAAAATCCGCATCCCCAGCGCAAATTTCAAAGCCATTGTCAAAGGCTTCCATTATCCCGCAGTCCAAATAATGCAGCTTTGCAAAGCCATAGCACGCCGCAAACTCCGCGTCTGCCGCCAAATCCTCGCACATTTTTTTTGAGCGCGTACTGCTAAAACAGACGATTAAAAGGGGCTTGGGCGAATTTTGATTTTCGCGACTTTTGGGTGAATTTGGATTTTTGCAGTTTTTGAGCGAATTTGAATTTTTGTTTGCAAGCCCCAAATTTTCATCCCTTTGCTGCTTTATGAAAGCCAAAATTTCATTTTTGCTAGGCAGATGATAAGAATTTCGCAAATGTGCCGCCAAAAAGGACTGCCGCCCACGAATATCCACCACGCAAAAATCTTGCAACGCCCACGCTACTGCGTTTTGAGAGTTATTCGTCGCTGCGTTTTGTGAATTTCTTTTGTCAAGCAAATCGCGCAGATTTCGCGCTTTCTCGCCCTTTAAAAGTGTAAAAATGCTGATTTTTTCGACCAAAACCGCCACCTATTTTTTGATGGCGAGAGTATAGCCAAAAATTTTAAATCTTGCGTAAAGGAACAAAATTTAGGAATTTTTTGCAAATTTTTTCAAAAAATGTCTCGCAAATTTTTATAATGAAAACTCAAACCCCCAAAACAAAGCTAAATTCGCTGCCTTTTTTGGGTTCGCTTTCTATTTGTAGGGCACTGGCGTGTAGGGCGAGGATTTTTTTAACGAGAAACAGCCCTATGCCAAAGGAATTTTCGCTCGCAGGGTTGATTTTGTAGAACTTTTTGGTGATGAGTTTGAGTTTGTCTCCCTCTATGCCGATGCCTCTGTCTTTTACGCTCACGCGAACGGCGTTTTTTAGGGGCTTCACGCTTAATGACACTTCTTTTTTACTGTATTTTAGGGCATTTGTGAGCAAATTTATAAGCACTTGTTCTATTAAAAGCTCGTCTGCTAGGACTACGCAGGGCTTGCCGCGTAGCCGCACACGCGTAAAAATGGGCTCTGCGGCGATTTTCTCGCAAAGGGAAAATATGTCAAACTCCCTTTTCTGCACGGCTTGCTCGTTTAGGCTGAAAACGAGATTTAGTTTATTTGTGAGCGTGTCGAGCTTGGCGCATTGTTCGTGGATTTTAGTTAGCATTAAAAGCCTTGTTTTTTCATCTATTTCGCGCTCTTTTAGGCTTTGTGCGCCTAATTCTATGACACTCAAAGGGTTTTTAAGCTCGTGGGATATAGCTGAAATCACGCTTGAAAGCTGGGTGTTTTTGAGCAAAATCTTGCGGCTACGCTTTTTGGCGAGCCTTTGCCTCTTTAAAAACTCATCTTTGCTTTTATAGAGCATTTCATTTAGCTGCGAAAGCTCTTTAAATAGGGGCGCATCAAGCATCACGGGCTCTTTTTTGTCGATTTTTTGCAAAAAGAGCAGGATTTTGCCAAAGCTGGCGTTGAGCCTGCCCGCAAAGAGCTGCAAAATGGCGAAAAAGAGCGCAAGACAAAGCGCAAACGCCCCAAAAACCTTGCCCCAATAGCCTTTAAGCTCCAAAATACGCGGATACACCACGATGATGTAGCGGTAACCCTCATAAAAATAGACTTTGTAAAGGATTTTTTTGCCTCCAAGTTCGGTGGTATGGATTTGCGAGTCGAAAAAGGCTGAATTTGGCAAGGTATAAAGGAAGTCCTGCGCGTTTGAAAGCGAGCTAAACGCCCTACCCTGCTTTGTGTGGGGCAAATTTTCGTCAAAATTTGTGCTAAAATCGGCATTTGGGCTGAATTCGCTTGAATTTTTATCTGTAAATTCATCATTTTGGTAATTTTCGCTTGAATTTTTATCCAAAAATTCAGCGTTTAAACTATTTTCAAACTCGCCTTGCCCTATTTTATCGCTATTTGTAGCCGCCCTACCCTCGCTCACATCCCTAAAATCCACTCCACCATTATGCACGATGATGAAATCTGCCCTAGTTTGCGCAGCAAAGTCCTTGATATTTGACGAATTCAGCTCGCCCAAAAGCCCAAAACGCAGAGTGTCATCGAGGGTTTTGAGTTTTTGCTCATACTGCTTAAACAAGAGTGTGTCGAGGTTTGAGCCTACCAGCACATACACGCACGCCGCAAACACCGCGAACAGCGCTACAAAAAGTAGCCCAAAAGCGTGCTTCATCCTTAACATAGCTTATACCCCACGCCGCGAACGCTTTGTATATGGGCTTTGAGGGCGGGAAATTTAGCCCGAAGCCTTGTTAGTGCTATGTTTATACTCTTATCATTTGTGCTAGCATCGCCCCAAACGCGCTCGGCGAGAAATTCGCGGCTTAAAAGGACGTTTTTATTTTCAAAAAAGCAGCGCAAAAGCTCGAATTCAAGGCTTGAAAGCTGAATTTGCGAGCCTTTGAAAAAGCAGGTGCGGTTGTCTAAATCCAGCAAAAAATCCTTGAATGCCAGCCGCTCGCTTTGCCTTCTAGCACGCTTTACTAGGGCTTTGAGGCGAAGCACAAGCTCATCAAAGTCAAAAGGCTTGGCGATGTAATCATCGCAACCCGTCTCAAAGCCCTGTAAAATGTCCTTTTGCAAGACTTTTGCCGTGAGAAACACCACAGGCTCGTTGTAACCGCGCTTGCGAAGTGAGGCGATGAAGTCTATGCCGTCCTTTCCAAAGGGTAGATTTCTATCAACCACCAAAATATCGATGTCGCACTCATCCAAAAGCTCTCTAACGCCCTGTGTGTCGTAAAATTCAAAGACTTCATAGCCCAAAGCCCGAAAACGCAGGCACAAAAGCTCGTTTAAGTCCCTGTCATCCTCTATCAGCACGAGTTTTATTTGCACTCAAAACCCTTTAAATTTGGCAAGAATTCCCATAAATTTCCGCAAATTTTTCAAAAATTTAGGCAAAATTCACACCGACTTTCAACCCAAAACCCCAAAAAATTCACGCCCCAAAAGCTAAAAAATCCCAAAAATTCACGCCAAAGCCCCTAAATTTAAGCCTAAATCTCCACATACTGCGCGAAAAGGCAGTCCTCGTAGGCGTTGAGTTCGTCCAAAACCTTTTTGGAGATTTTCTCATCCACTAAAATCACCGCCAGAGCGTAGCCCGAGCCGTCCCGCCCAAGCCGAAAGTCCGCTATGTTTATGGCGTTTGCTGCCAAAATTCCGCTGATTTTGGCGATGACGC
>CAVJSG010000050.1:0-11301 GCA_963651895.1 Campylobacteraceae bacterium | reverse complement strand
GCGTAGAGGCGATTTCATCGGTTCGCAATGACGAATTTTTTGAATTTTAAGCTAAAATTCACAAAATTCACGCAAAAAGGATAAAATTCAAAGATAAAAAACGGAGAAAAACAAATGATACCCTACGAAAAGGCGGTTTTAAAGAACAAATTTGAAGTCTATGCCTGCCCGGTAAATCAAGGCGGCGGCGTCATCAGCGTGGATATTTTTTACAAAGTTGGCTCGCGCAACGAAAAAATGGGCAAAAGTGGGCTGGCACATATGCTCGAACACCTGAATTTCAAAAGCACAAAAAACCTAAAAGCCGGTGAATTTGACGAGATAGTCAAGGGCTTTGGCGGCGTGGATAACGCTAGCACGGGCTTTGACTACACTCACTACTTCATCAAATGCGCGCGCGAGCACCTTGACAAGGCTTTGTGGCTTTTTGCCGAGATGATGGCGAATTTAAGCCTCAAAGATGAGGAATTTCAGCCCGAACGCGCTGTGGTGCTTGAAGAGCGGCGTTGGCGCACGGACAACAGCCCGCTTGGATACTTGTATTTTAGGCTTTTTAACAACGCGTTTTTATACCACCCCTACCACTGGACGCCCATAGGCTTTTTTAAGGACATTGAAAGCTGGAAAATAGAGGATTTGCGTGAATTTCACGCGAGATTTTATCAGCCCAAAAACGCATTTTTATTTGTAAGCGGCGACATTAGCGCGGATGAAGTATTTGCAGGCGCTCGCAAGCATTTTGAGGGCATAAAAAATTCACAAAAAATTCCCAAAATCCACGAAAAAGAACCAAAACAAGACGGAGCAAAAAGGCTGGTGCTAAAAAAGCAAACCGACACGCAAATGCTAGCACTTGCTTATAAAATCCCAAATTTCAAGCACAAGGACATCCCTGCGTTGTGCGCTTTGAGCGAACTTTTAGGAAGTGGCAAAAGCTCGCTAATGCAAGAAATTCTCGTGGATAAACTTGGCTTAATCAACGAATTTTACGCCTTTTGCAACGAAAATATAGATGAAAATTTGTTTATTTTTATCTGCGTTTGCAATGTGGGCGTGCGAGCTGAGCGCGTAGAAAAGGAACTTTTAGCCATTTTGCAAGGCTTAAAGGCTGGGAAAATAGGCGAAAGAGACTTGCAAAAGGTTAAAAACCGCGTAAAGAGCGACTTTGTATTTTCCCTAAACACCGCAAGCGCCCTTTCTAGCATATATGGAGACTATTTGGCAAAAGGCGACATAATCCCACTTTTTGAGTATGAAAATAGAGTCCAAGCCCTAGAAACAAAGCATTTGCAAGCTGCGGCGAGGAAGTATTTTAGGGAGCAAAACTCAACTACTATCATTTTAAGAAAGGACAAAAGATGAAAAAAGATGGCATAAACGGCGCGATGACAGCCCTCGTAACGCCCTTTAAATCGGGCAAATTAGACGAGCAAAGCTACGAAAAGCTCATAAAAAGGCAAATCGCCAACGGCTTGGACGCTCTAAGCCCTGTGGGAACGACAGGCGAGAGTGCCACGCTCACCCACGAGGAACACCGCCGCTGCATAGAAATCGCCGTAAATGCCTGCAAAGGCTCAGGTGTGCGCGTGCTGGCAGGGGCTGGCAGCAACGCCACTCACGAGGCTGTGGAGCTGGCAAAATTCGCCCAAAAGCACGGCGCAGACGGCATTTTGGTAGTAACGCCCTACTACAACAAGCCCACGCAGGAAGGCTTGTATCAGCATTACAAAACCATCGCCGCAAGTGTCGAAATCCCCGTGCTTTTATACAATGTCCCCGGTCGAACCGCCTGCGACATAGGCACTGAAACTGCCATAAGGCTTTTCAAGGACTGCAAAAACATTTACGGCGTGAAAGAAGCTAGCGGAAACATCGATAAATGCGTGGATTTGCTCGCCCACGAGCCCGCCCTCTCCGTCATCAGCGGCGATGATGCGATAAACTACCCCATTTTGTCAAACGGCGGACGCGGCGTCATCAGCGTAAGCGCGAATTTGCTGCCCGATATGATAGTAAAGCTCGTGCATTTGGCACTTGCGGGGCATTACAAAGAGGCAAAAGCCATAAATGACGAGCTTTACAACATAAACAAAGTCCTTTTTTGCGAAAGCAACCCCATTCCCATCAAGGCTGCGATGTTTATGAGTGGGCTTTTGCCAAGCCTCGAATACCGCCTACCCCTTGTGCCGCCGAGCAAAGAGGCTATGAAAAAAATCGAAACCGTGCTGAAACAATACGAAGTCGTGGGGTTTTAGAATTTTTGCGAATTTTTGTCGTTTTTTATAAAAAAAATTCACGCTTTGGCGTGAATTCTGTAAATTTTTACGCCAAAAAGTGTGAATTTTTTGTCTATTTCTAAAAAATTCGCCACTTTTATGCTACAATTTCGCACAAAATTTCAAAAATCCACGAAAAAGGGCAAAAATGAAAAAATGGTTCAGCGAGGAATTCGAGTTTGAGGTCGAGGTCGTGGGCTTTTTGCGCGGACAAAACACGGAGTGGCTGTGTCGCAACGGCGAGGAGGTCGGCGAGTGCTACAAATGCACCTACGGCTGCCTCACAAACGCCGATGGGTAGGGCATTTGCTCGAAAATGATGCTGCTGCTTTTTCCCGCGATGGAGGCGGTGCGAAGCGGCGGGACTTTGCAGCGGGTTGGGGGTAATGCGAAGCTCGTCAAGGACATAGTTTGCCCCGATGGTTGCGTGGTTTTCAGGCTCAAAGCCCGCAAAATAGGCGCGCAAAACTTTTTCGCACTCTACAACGCCCATCAGCACAAGCAAGAATTGCTCGCAAACGCCGCAAAGCTCCATACCACAGCACTTGGCGCAAAACGCATCGCCGCAAATCTCGGCATTTCAAGCGATGCCGCGCTCGCACACTGCAAAAAACTGCTTTTGAGCGAAGCCTGCCAAGTCAGCAGGCGCGGCAAAAACTACTACGGCGAGTGCGGCGGCGTGAAAATAACTATAAATTCGGCTAGCTTTGCCATCATCACCGCGCGGCTTATGGGGGTGAAAGGGGTGTGAATTTTAGGCTAAATTTCGCCCAAAATTTATGGAAAATGCGTGAATTTATTAAAAAAATTTTGCAAAAATTCACGCATTTCATACTTTGCCAAGGCTAATCGGGGCAGAGTGTGGATTGCCACGCTTCGACTTCGTCTCGCTCACAATGACGAAATAAGCGCGAATTTTCTCTCAACTTTACCCAAAATTCACGCCCAAATTCAGCAAAATTTTGCGTAAATTTAAAACCTATACCCTAACTGCAAATCCGCCTTAACGCCCTTATAGCCGCGCGTGGCAAGGAATGCCCCCACGCCGTAGCGCAAAAATAAGCCATTTGAGAAGTTATCCAGCCCCCAAAGTTGCAGCTCATAGGCAAAGCTAGGCTCTGCTCTTTTATAAACAATGAAATTTTGGGCGTTTGCAAGGCTCACAGCCGCGCTAGACTCGCTGTGATAGACATCGCGCCGAGCCAAAAACGAGGCGGCGTAAAAGCCGCTTTTGCGCTCATATAGCCATTCAAGCCCTAACCCCAGCTCCAAACTCACATCTTGGTAGGCTTTTTGCTTGTAATTTGGGCTTTTAAGCTCATTTTGTCCCTGCAAAGCCACGCGCACTAGGGCTTTGGGCTTTATACTTTTTGGCAAAAAGCCCAAATTTAACTTATAAATGCTATCAAAAAACGCCCCAAAGCCCTTGTAGTCGGCACTTTCATCCTCAAAACTCATATCGCCGCTGATAAAAGAGCCGCTTAGCTCATTTTGAAGCTCCCCCACGCCCAAAATGGCATCGCTATAAAGGGCGAGAGTATAAATTTTAGGGCTTTGAGTGAGTTTTTCGGCGCGAAAATCCGCATTTGTAAGGCTTAGCAAGCCGCCCACTAGTAACTCATCCCCTAAAAACCGCCTATCATAGCCAAGCGACACACTATAAAGGCTGAGTTTATCGCCATTTTGCGCAAAATACCCAGCCCCGACATTGCTCCACACGCGGTTTGCCCGCTCTTGCTCACTCCACAAAGCAAGCCTAGGGGCTATGTCGCTGCGTTGCGTGGGGTTTGCGAGCCTGTTTAACGCGCCATTATAAGCAAATTTCATCCCCGAAAGCTCGCCAAGTGCGAATTTTTCGAGGCGATTTTGCGTGATTCTAGTGCTAATTTCTTGCCTATGCAGCAGCGGCAGGCTTTGAAGCACCTTTTCGCCGCTATGTGCGAGGCTTTCAAGGCTCTTTTCAAGGCTAGTAAGGCGGGCTTGCAAAGCCGTGTAAGCTCCCAAATTTATGGCATTTTTTACGCTTTCATCGTTTTTATCGTGCTGCAACAAAATCTCCAAAAAGGGCGAGAGCGTGGGGTTTAGGTGCTGATTGAGATTGTCAAAACTAGCAGGATTTGAGTTTATAAATTTAATTAAAAATTTGTCATTTTCAAGTTTGCCTTGTGCGAAAATTCCATCCAAAATCTGCGCCTCACCAAGCTCAAAGCTCACATTTTCAAGGCTTGCAGCGAAAATGGTGTAGTAATTATTTAGCGAAATTTTGTCCTTGTTTTCGCCCAAATTTTGCGCGAAATTCACGCTGATTTTTGCGTTTTTTAGACTCAAATTTGCACCTAAATCAAAGGCGAGTAAATCCTTTGTAAAATCGGCGTTTGCGCTCGTTTTGCTTGCTAAATTCTGCCCCACATTTTGCAAAATTAAGCTCTCATTTACTAGCAAATTTGCGTTTGAAATTTTGCTTAAATTCGCAGTCGCGCCAGCGTCAAATTCTAGCTTTTTCACGCGAAAAATAGAGTCTGCGTTTGCGGATTTTAGCGTGAAATTCTCGTTTAAATTCAGCGAATTTACACTCATTAAAGAGCTATTATCGCTGCTTAAATTCACGCTACCACTAATGCTCTCAACGCCCATCACAGCGGCGCTTGAAAGGCTTATATCAAGGCTGTTTGAGCTTAAATTTTTCACGCTAAAATTCGCATTTTCTATGCTGATTTTCGCGCCCTTAAATTCATTTGCGCTGATTTTTGAGTTATTTAAAATGGATAAATCAAGGTTCTCGGCTAGTGAAATTTTAGCGTTTAGTGCCGTTTTTAAGGCGTCTAAATCAAGGCTAGAATTATCAAAACCAAGCGCATTTTGCACGCTAAAATTCGCGCCGCTTTCAAGTGTGAATTTGCTTGAAATGTCGCTGTTTGTAAAGCCCTTAAACACCAAATTTTGCACGCTCGCGCTTGAATTTGTGCTTAAAGTTATGGAATTTTCGCCGTTTAAAATGAGATTTTTCGCGCTTAAATTTGCGCTATTTTTTAGCTCCAAATTCGGAGCAAAATTCGCAAAATTTGAAGTGATTTTCGCCCCATCAGCCGTGATTTTGCCACTAAATTCACTGCTTTCATAATTTTCATTTGCTAGCGTGCCGCTTTCTATTTCTTGGGCGTAGTAAAAGCCGCTACCGCCGATGTTTGCGCCGTCTTTTTTGTCTATGTAATGCACGCCGCCAAAGGTGATTTGTGAGCCGCTGTCAGCCGTGATGTCGGCGTTTAAAATCGCCGCCTTGCCGACATTTAGGCTTGAATTTTTTAAGTCAATGCCGCCCGCAATGCTAAAAATTCGGCTGTCCCAGTCGCTTTGAGTCAAAGTCGATGGGCGGCTTAAATCCAAACTCGCCGCGCCGCTAGTGCCGTTTTCTGCGGCTGCTACTTGATTTCTAATGCTCGCATCGCTTATGGTAGCGTGGGTTGTGGGGTGTCCTTGCAGCACAACGCTTGAATTTTCAGCGTTTAACGCCCCCTTTATGTTGATATTGCCGTCAAAAATCAGGCTCGCGTTGTCGTTTTTCGTGTCGCTTTTGTGGATTAAATTCAAATTCGCCGCCAAATTTTGCGAATTTTCGCTTGAATTTGCTGAATTTTCGCCAAAGCTAGCGTGGATTATGGTGTTTGCTTTGTTTTGCAATTTGTTGCCGTTGTTATCATAGCCAAAGCCCTGAATTTCCAAGTTTGCCAAGGTGCCGCTTGAATTTGTGATGATAGCCTTGCTGTCATTCGCGGCTATGGTGTTTAGGATTAGGCTGTTGCCCATCAAATCGAGTTTGCCCCCGCCCGTGCCAAAATAAAAGCCCATTTTGCTTGCACTATCTTGGGCGAGGGTGTAGGAATTTGCGTTTGAATTCACGGAATTTCCGCTTAAATTTGCCCCACTCGCAGCGGCGTTTTTACTCGCCCCCAAGCCCTCAGCCTTGCCCTGCACCAGCGTTAAACTGCCGCGCCCACTTGTGAGATAAATGCCCTCATAAGCCTTTGTCGTGGTATCCAAAATGACTTTTCCCTGCCCGATTTTGAGATAGCCTAAATTCTCGCCAGCACCCGCTGTGTAGGCGGTTTGAACCCTCAGCGTGCCAAGCCCGATTTTATGCAGGCTGTCGTCCGTGGCGTTTCGTAAAGCCCACTGCACCTCGACATTTTCGCCTATATCCAGCCCCGAACCTTTGAAAAAATAGATTTTATTGTCCGCGGCGGCGTTTGTAAAGTTATATTTTGTAGGGTTGTTCGCATTTGCCCCACTATCCGCGAGAAAAACAAAGCCCCCAGCACCGACTCTATCTTTATTGAGCTGTATATTTTCTTGCACCTGTATCGTCATAGTGCCGCTGCCGCTGAAAATTATGTCCTTATTTTTTTCCAAAGTATAAGTTTTATCGGGCGTATCGCCCCTTTTGTTATATTTTAAATTGTTAGTTGTGAGCATCCATTCATTTATGTTAGGCTCTGTTATTTTTAAATCAACTTTTTGCTCGAAATTTTTTTGATAATCCTGCAAATCCTTGTTTGAAACAGCGGCGATATAAGCCCTATTTGTGTATGATTGCGAAGTAACGCCAAGCAAAACCCATTGATTTGTCTTTTGATTAAAGGCATAAATTCCGCTGCCACTATCTCCCGTTGTAATGCGGTTGTTAAAATTTGAATTTGGAATATAATTAAAATACATACCATAGACATTTGTGTTAGAGCAACTCTCGCTAGGGCAATACACGAGTTTTGCATAAGTTATGCTATTTTGTCCTAGCGTGCCAAAGCCGCCGCCGCGCGTTTCGCCCTGTGTATTGCTATTAACGCTTGTCGAGCTAGAATAAGAATTTCGCAAAGTGATAGCACCAGAGCCTGTTTGATAAATATAAACATTGCCCTCGCTATCCTTTGCGAAATCGTCAAGTTGCGTTTTGAAATTTTGTATATTTGTTTGTTCTGTTTGTGCATTTTCTTGCGACATAGAATTTGCAAAATCCAGCATATCCACGCTGCCCTCGACTATATATTTGTCAAAGCGAGCAAATTTTTCATCCCTACCATAAGGCTCTGAAATATCATCGCTATATTGACCGCCCGAGACTTTATAGGTCGTTAATCCAAATTTACGATAAACCCCTGTGCTATCATACTCGGGCGTAAAACTTACCACGTGATTTGCCGTTACCACAAAGCCGCGTCCCACGGCTGTGAGCGAGCCGTAATTGCTCGAAGCGTAGAAATTTGGGGTGTTTGGGATAGTAATACTTGTGCCGTTTTTGCCTGTGAGCGTTACGCCGTTTGAATTCGTGCCGCCGCTTGAATTTCCATTTGAATTTGTGTCTAAATTTGCGCCATTTGAGCTAGAATTTGAATTTCCATTTGAATTTGCTGAATTTGCGCCGTTTGAATTTAAATTCACGCCAAAATTTGAATTTCCGCTTGAATTCGCATTCCCAAAAACGCCCTTGTTTTGCCCAAAATCCAAGTAGTCGCGGTAGTAGAAGTTACTTATATCAATGCTTTGCGCAAATGCACTGCCCGCAAAGCCCGCTAAAATCAGCAAAAAACAAAAACGCCAACTCGTCCTAGTCCTTTTCACAAGCCATCCTCCGCGCTCGCATTATAGCATTTGCGGGGCGAAAAAGCAAATTTCGCGCCCAAAATGCTCAAAATTTCGCGTAAAATTTTACGCATTTTGCCCCGCTAGGCGTTGAATTTCGTGGCGTTGTCCTCATTTAGCGACAAATCGTAGTAGTTGGCGTCCTCGCGCAGCGTGAAGCCGTAGTGCCGCCAAAATTCGTTTCCCAAATCGTTGCTTTTAAAGGCGATTAGGGCGATTTTGTTGATTTTTGCCTTGCGGAGTGCGGACAGGCAGAACTTCGTCATCTCGTGGGCTATGCCAAGCTTGCGAAATGCGCTATGCACGCACACGTGATAAAAGCCACCCGTGCGCCCATCGTGCCCGCAGAGTATGGAGCCTATGATTGTGCCTGCTGCGTAGCCGTTTGCGTCCCCATCAAGCTCGCAAACCACGCTTAAATCGGGGTTACGCTCCAAAAAACTCTCTATATAGTCCTTGCTGTCGTCTATGGCGCGTATGCCAAAGCCCTTTATCTCGCTCCAAAGTGCGAACACAGCGTCATAATCGCTCTTTTTCATCGCTCTAATCATCATTTTATCGCCTTTTTATTGAAATTTTTCTTTTAAAACCTTGAATTTTTGGGTGTTTTTGGGCTTTTGCTCAAAAGCCTTGAAATTCACGCCTTATTTAAATTTGCAAATTCACCAAATTTTTCGCCAAAATTCACGCCGCAAACCTTGCAAATCCCTAAAAATCCGTCCCTACAACGCCCCCACCATCTCCAAACCCGCCTTTTCATCGAGCCCAAAAAGTAGGTTGAAATTCTGCACCGCCTGCCCCGCCGCACCTTTGATGAGATTATCAAGGGCACAGACAATGATAAGGCGTTTCGTGCGTTCATCCCAAAACAAATTTATATGCACGAAATTTGTTCCCTTTACAAATTTCGTCTGTGGGCAAACGCCCTGTGGAAGTAGCCGCACGAAATGTTCGCCCTTGTAAAATTCAGCAAAAAGCTCGCGCAGCGCATTTTCGCTCAAATTCTCGCGCAAATTCACATAAATCGTGCTGAGAATTCCCCGCTGCATAGGCACTAGGTGGGGCGTAAATTGCACGAAAAGCGGTGTGCCAGCCGCCGCACTCAACTCAGCCTCGATTTCAGGCGTGTGGCGGTGCGTGGCGATGCCATAAACGGCGAAGTTCTCGTTCGTCTCGCAGTAGGCGTTTGCGAGCTTTTCGCCGCGCCCAGCCCCGCTTTTACCGCTCTTTGCGTCTATTATAATGCTTGAAAGCTCTATGGCGCCGGCTTTTACGAGCGGATAGAGGCTTAAAATCGCGCAAGTCGTGTAGCAGCCTGGATTTGCGATGAGGCGGGCTTTTTTAATGCTTGCGCGGTGAATTTCGCACAGCCCATACACCGCCTCGTCCAAGAAATTCACGGCGGCGTGGGGGATTTTATACCATTTTTCGTAAATTTTCGCGTCTTTTAGGCGAAAATCCGCGCTTAAATCGATGACTTTCGTGCTCGAAAGCACGCTTTCGCTAATCTCGCCCATACAAAAACCCTGCGGAGTAGCGGTAAATACGCAGTCTAACTCGCCTGCTATCTCCGCAAGAGCCTTATCATCGCATTTTAAATCAAGTAGCCCTTGAAAATTCGCATAAACTTCGCTATATGCCTTGCTCTTGAAGCTGCGAGAGCCCAAATAACAAATGTTTGCGTGTGGGTGAGCGTGCAAAAGCCGCACCAGCTCGTAGCCCGCGTAGCCATTCGCCCCTAAAACGCCGATTTTTAGCCTTTTCATTTCGTCCCTACCTTTAAAATCTCCCTAAAATAAAGCGTTTATTATACTAAAATTTCTTTTCGCAAGGGCAAAATTCGCAAAAAATTTGCAAATTTTGTGCGAAATTTTTAACAAAGGCTTAAAAAATTTGCCAAATTTCACTAAAATTCGCTTGAAATTTAAATTCACGCTGAATTTTTCGCAAATTTCAGCCCAAAAGGACACCAAATGCCACTGCTAGACAGCTTTAAGATAGACCACACCATTATGCCAGCCCCTGCTGTGCGGCTTGCCAAGACTATGCGAACGCCAAAGGGCGACACCATCAGCGTTTTTGATTTGCGCTTTTGCGTGCCAAACAAGCAAATCCTGCCTGAAAAGGGCATCCACACGCTCGAACACCTTTTCGCGGGCTTTATGCGCGAGCATCTAAACTCCGCGGAGGTCGAAATCATCGATATTTCGCCGATGGGCTGTCGGACGGGATTTTATATGAGTCTCATCGGCACGCCAAGCGATGAGAGCGTGCAAAGCGCGTGGGCAGCGAGTATGCAGGACATTTTAAACGCCACGCAAATCCCTGAGGCGAACAAATATCAATGCGGCACTTTCACGCTGCACTCGCTTGACGAAGCCAAGCAAATCGCGCAAAGCGTGCTAGATAGGGGCATAGGCGTGATGGATACGCAGAAACTTTTGCTGAAAGAATTTGTGTAAATTTGTGAAATTTTTGTTTGCGTTTGCCTAAAATGTGCTTTGGTTTGTGCTTTTCTATCTTAAAAATCCTTGAAATTTGCGCTAATGCGTGTCGAATGTGGGGCGGCAGATGAAACCACTCATAGTGTGTGCGGGGAAAAATGAAATTTTTAGCTTTGCCACGAGTATAGGTGTGGGCTTGGTTGAGGCGAGTGCGGGGCTAACCCAGCTTTGCCTTGAAAAAAAGCCTGAAAAGCTCGTGTTTATCGGCACTTGCGGGATTTATAAAAAGGCTTTGGGGGATTTTGATGGTGTGAATTTTGGTGCAAATTTTGTGGGGGAAAGCGAAAATTTGAGCGAAAATTTTACAAACGGAAGTGTGAATTTAGACAAGAATTCAGCGAAATTTAAGCAAAAATTTAAACGATAATTCAACTAATTTTGGGCGAAATTTACTAAATTTTAAGGAAAATTCACGAGATTTTAGCTACAAAAGCCAAGAAATTCAAAACCTAAATTTGCTAGAAATTTACGAAACTCGGCACGCTTTTAATGTCGAGGTGAGTTCGTTTTTGGGCGATTTTTACAGCCCTGCGGCGTGTGAGATAAACCTAAATGTTTCCTATGAAACAAGAAAATGCAACTCGTCAAACTACATTTGCGCGGACGAGCGAGTGGCGGCGAGGTTCGCTGCTATGGGCTTGGAGCTTGAAAATATGGAGGCTTTTGCGGTGCTGAGTGTGGCGGCGAAATTTGGAGTGGAGGTGGTGTGCTTTTTGTGTGCGACAAATTTTTGCGACTCGCAAGCCCATCAAAATTTCATTAAAAATCACGCCCAAGCCAAAAAAAATTTAGAGAATTTTTTACAAGAGAAAAATTTAATTTAGGATAAAAATTTGAGTGAAAATGTGGCAAAATTCAAAACGACAAAAAGCGACACAAATTTAAAT
>CAVJSG010000049.1:0-11375 GCA_963651895.1 Campylobacteraceae bacterium | reverse complement strand
TTAAAATCGCTTTTTATTTCACAAACTAGCATTTCAAATTCACTAAAAAACTCATTTTTAATCATTCACAACCCTTATAAAAGGCATTTGTTTTTCTTTTATAAATTGATAAGATTTTAAAAATAAAAATGTTTTAAAAGCACTACACAATAGGGCTTTACTGGGGTTTTGGGTATCATCGTAGTTAGTATATTTTGTGAGTGTTAAGTTTTTTTAAGAATAGTTTTAAATGTTTATAGTTACTTTATTTAAAGCTATTTTTTTAATGAATTTTCACTCACAAAATATATCACTTTCATTTCTCATTCATCCTGCGTTGAAACTCCCTTTTCATCGCATTTAGAAATGAAATTTCTTTTTTGAGACTAGCATTTTCAAGCGTTAGCCTTTCGTATTCCTTATTCAAATCAATGGCATTTAGGACTTTGTCATTTCTGCTTGTTTGAATTTCATCGTATTTTTGGGCTTTGACGGCTGTTTGCAGTGCTATTTTAAGGTATTGAGGATACTTTCCCGTTGAATTCCATTTATTCACGGCAATTATACTCACCCCCAAAATCCTCGCTAGCTCCCTTTGGCTAAAAATCCCAGCCTCTTTTAAGAGCCTTGCAAAGTCCTCCTTGCTTAAATCTGCGTTGTTTGCTGGTCTCATTTTTTATCCTTTTCATCGAAATTTGGTTTATTGGTTCTAGTTCTTTTAACTCTGCCTCGTTTGGTTTAATCTCGATTCCATAGATTGCCTTAAATTCTTTAAGCCCTGCGCCCACTGCTGCGCGTCCATCGCCCATTGCTGTGCTTTGAGATTTGCTTGTATCGCTTTGTCGATTATTATTATGGGTTCTCTCATCTTGTGGCAAACTGCTATCACTCGTAAATCTTTCAGTTTCCCCAGCGGTGCTACTTCCAGCATTTCCATTACTCTCTCTTCCTCGATTTGTGTCATCAGCTCGCATAGTCGTAGCATTTGGTTGTAGGATGGGTGTTGCTGAATTTTTTGCATTGTTTCCTGTGTGATTTCGAGTGCTAGTAGGCTGTTTAAAGCCTTTTCCGTCATTGCTACTTCCATTTTCTTGTCCTTTCGGCAAATTTTCAGTGAATTGTATCGTGTTTTGGTTAATAAGGGTTTGAATTCTAATTTGTGTATAGGTTAAGCGAATTTCACTAAAAGTTTCTATTGTGCTGGTTATTCTTTGTGTTTGTGAATTTTCTGCTGTTTGTATGGTGTTTTGCTTGTTTTTATCGCGTTCTTTAAGGTATTTGGCGAAAAAATCTTGCCATTCTTTCGCCAAATCCTCTATATTTTCCTTTTTCAATTCAACTCCGTCTGCGTTACTTCCCAGCAGTCCTTTTTGACATAGTTCTTTTTATAATAATTTGTGATGATTTCTTGGTAGCTGTATTTTATAATATAGCATCTCGCATTTTTATTGAAATCAGGCACAAAGTCCTTGTGTGAGTAGTCGCTAAAAGTCATTTTTTGTCCTTTTTTGCCTTTTTCTTAAATTTTTTGGCTAACTTTACCACATTTTCAAAGAAATGAAAATAGTGTATCTTTGTGTGTTAATTGCTCTCAAACGCCCATATATTCGCAAAGTAAAACTTAAAGAAAAATAAAAGTGGATTTTTCGCAAAATTAGGATTTAAAAAATGAAGTGCGATAAAATGGGCTTTTAGAGGATATTTACCACTATTTTCTAATAGGTATTTACACTTTAAGGTTTTTTTGCTATAATTTTGGCACAAAAAGGGTAAAAAGGTGTGTCAGGCTGTGTCAAGCACCCCACGCTCGTCAAAATGCTCTCTGTTGTGCGCGGCTTGGGCGTCATTTTTGCTCAAAATCTTGCCGATAACCTCGATGGTTTTGCTCTCCGTGAGCGTGGGATGGGCGTGAGTGTGGGCGTTTGCGCTATGCTCGCTATGGTTGTGTTCGTGGCTGTGGGCGTTTGCGTGAATTTTATGGCTTTCGTGGGAGTGGCTGTGTCCGTTACGCTCGTGTTCGTGGGAATGCTCGCCGTGTTCGTGGGAATCGCTGTGCGAATGAGAATGCTCATTTAAATTCAAGCTACAACCGCAATCTTTACACATTTTTTGTCCTTTTTGTGAATTTTAGCTTGAATTATAGTGATTTTTTATTGTTTTTTGTTAAACAAGTGAGAAAGCTGTGGCGATTTAAATTTAAAGGACAAAAACAAGAAATTTGTCATTGCGAGGCTACGAAGTAGGCTCAGAATCCATAAATTTAAGATATTTTCCCATAAATTCGTGGATTCTTCGCTGCGCTCAGAATGACGAATTATGGTATTTTGTCCAAAATCAACACTTTTTTCAAAAAAAGCCAAAATTTACACCAAATTCCGCCCAAAATTCACAAAAAATTCAAGCCCTGCGTTCCGTTTTCCGCACTCCGTGCGCAGAAAATTTTAAATTTCTCAAAACGGCCAAATTGCCTCGAAAAATCTCGTCCCCCAAGGCTTTTTGGTGCTTGTCGCCACATCGCCCTCGGTTTTATAGAGGATTTTCGCATCCGCAATGTAGCGGCTATCTATCGTGTTGTCCTGCCCTATGTCGTAGGGGCGAATCACCCCTGAAAGCTGAATGAGCTGCTTTTCGCCGTTGATTAAAAGCTCGCGAGAGCCCTCTATGAAGTAGTTTCCGTTTGATAAAATCTTTATAACCCGCGTGGAAATGGTAGTTACAAAGCTCTCGCTGCGGCTTTGCGAGCCTGTGCCCGTGTAGTTCGCGGTTGAATTCGTTTGAAAGCCTATGTTTGTGTAATCCGACACGGCACTAGCCACATTTGCGAGCTTGCCGCCCGCTGTAACCGTGCCCCCGCTTAAATTCGAGGTGTTGTTTTTGGAGCTGGCGCGGTTTGCGGAGGTGCTTTGGCTCGTGCTTTCTTGGATGATGACCGTTACTAAATCATTTACATTCATCGCCTTTTTGTCCGAAAAAAGCGGATTGTCGCCCTTGCCAAAGAGCGAGCCGGGCGCGACTGAGGCGTTCTCACTTTGCTTGGGCGGCAGTTCCTCCACATAGGCAGGCGGTTTCATACTAATCTCAGGCTCGGTAGTCGCCCCGCAGCCCACAAACACGGCAGCCGCGGCGAAAAGCAGTAAATTTTTCATCATTTTATCCTCATTTACACTTTGTTCAGTTTTACCTGTAAAATTCTTGTAGCAAAAATAGTTCCAAATTTAAATTTAAGGAGGAAGGAATGAGAAGTTTGTATCTTTTTACCCCGCAAAATTCGCAGCTGCAAGGCGAGGCTAGGCACATTGCTGAGAATTTGCTAAAAAAGCACAAAAATTCCACGATTTTGAGGCTAGATGGCGCGAAAAACGAGGCTTTGAGGGATAAAAACGCCTTTTTCGCCGAGCTTATAGGCAAATTTGAACGCGCAAAGGCTGAATTTGACTTTGTTTTGGTTAAGGGCGATGAGAGTGGGGGCGTTTTGGGGGACTTTGAATTTGCCGTGAGCGTGGCAAAGGAACTCAACGCGCCCATCTGCGCCCTAGTGGATGAGGCTGAAAAAGACAGCGCAAACGCCTATTTAGCGGCGAATTTAAGCGGCAAGCCCTTTTTGATAGTAAGCGCAAAGGACGATTTAAAGGGGCTTGAAAGGCTAGCAGAGTATGATTTTCTCACGCCAAATCGCTTTGCTTATCAGCTTTTAGAAAAGGCAAGGGCGGAGAAAAAGACAATAGTCCTGCCTGAAAGCGATGATGAGCGCATTTTGCGTGCGGCTGGGCTTTTGCTCGCCCAAGATGCCGTAAAGCTCATACTTTTGGGCGATGAGGGCGAAATTCAAAGCCGCGCAAAGAAACTTGGCGTGAATTTAAGTGGGGCGCAGGTTTTTAACCCCAAAAATTCGCCCCTGAACGCCGAATTTGCCGCCACTTTATACGAGGCGCGAAAGGCAAAGGGTATGAGCGAGGACGAGGCGGCGCGGCTGGTGCTTGACAGGACTTATTTTGGCACGCTTTTGGTGCATACAAACAAAGCAGATGCAATGGTAAGCGGGGCTAGCACGACCACGGCAGAGACGATTCGCCCTGCCTTGCAGCTTATCAAAACCAAAGAGGGCATCAGCACGGTGTCTGGGGCGTTTTTTATGAGCCTAAGCGAGCGCGTGCTGCTCTTTGCAGACTGCGCGGTTACGCCAAACCCTACGCCACAGCAGCTAGCGGACATCGCCTTTGTCAGCGCCGCCACAGCGCAGGCTTTTGGCTTTGCCCCACGCGTGGCGATGCTCTCATACTCCACAGGCAGCAGCGGTAGCGGTGTGAGCGTGGATGCGGTGAAAGATGCCGTGGCTATCGCGCGGGAAAAATACCCAAATTTGCTGCTAGACGGACCGCTGCAATTTGACGCGGCTATCGACCCTACCACGGCTAGAAGCAAAATGCCCGGCTCAAAAGTCGCAGGGCAGGCAAATGTGTTTATTTTCCCCGACTTAAATGCCGCAAATATCGCCTACAAAGCAGTGCAACGCAGCGCAAACGCCCTTGCCATAGGACCTATCTTGCAAGGGCTTAAAAAGCCTGTGAATGATTTAAGTCGCGGCTGTTTAGTCGAGGATGTGGTAAGCACGGTGATTTTAAGCGCGATACAGGCGCAAAAATGAGGGAAAATTTGCGCGAAAATTTGTGAATTTTAGCCTATAAAAATCAAAAATTCACAAAAGCGTAAATTTTTAGCCAAAAATTCACAAAATTCGCGCCAAGGCGTGAATTTTAAATTAACAAAAAGGAAACGAAATGAAAATCCTAGTCCTAAATTCAGGTTCAAGCTCGATGAAATTCAAGCTTTACGACAGCGGGGCGGCGATTGCAAGCGGACTTGTCGATAAAATCGGCGAAAGCGAGTCAAATATAAAGCTAAAAAACCTCGCCAAAGGCGGCGAAATCGAGCGCAAAGAGGCGGTGAGCAACCATCAAAAAGCCGTGAAAATCATAGAGGATTTTTTCCACGAAAGCGGCATTTTAGGCTCGCTCGCCGAGCTTGGCGGCTGCGGACACCGCGTGGTGCACGGGGGTAAAAACCTCACAAAGCCCTGTCTCATCGATGACGCGGTGCTTGCAGAGATTGAAAAAGTTGCCGCCATCGCCCCGCTGCACAACCCCGCGCATCTCGTGGGAATGCGCGCTATGCTAGCCGCTGCGCCTGCTGTGCCGAATGTCGCGGTGTTTGACACGGCTTTTCACGCTACTTTGCCGCCCTATGCCTTTATGTATCCCCTACCCTACGAGCTTTGCGAGCAGCAGGGCATTCGCAAATACGGCGCTCACGGCACTTCGCACGAGTTTGTTAGCAAGAAAGCGGCGGAATTTTTGGGCTTTGCGCCTAGTGAGTTTAACGCTATCACCTTGCACTTGGGCAACGGAGCGAGCGTGTGTGCTGTGCAAAATGGCAAGAGTATCGACACCTCAATGGGTTTGACGCCCTTAGAGGGGCTGATGATGGGCACGAGATGCGGTAGTATAGACCCTGCGGTGGTGCCGCATTTGATGCGAAGTCTAAATTTAAATGCTGAGCAAATCGACACTTTGATGAACAAAAAGAGTGGATTTTTGGGCGTTTGTGGGCATAATGACTTGCGAGATGTCGAAAATTTAGCAAATAGCGGCGATGAGAAAGCCAAACTAGCCCTTGAAATGTTTGTTTATAGGCTTGTCAAAACCATAGGCTCTTATTTTGCAGTGCTGCCACGCGTTGATGCCCTAGTTTTTACCGCTGGCATAGGCGAAAATTCAGATTTTATCCGCTTAAAAGTCTGCAAAAAGCTAGCTCGGCTTGGCTTTGAGATAGACGAAGCCCTAAATAAAGGCGTTCGCGGCGAGTTAAAGCTCATCAGCAAAGAAAACTCGCCCATAAAAATCCTCATCGTCCCCACAGACGAGGAATTTGCGATAGCACAGCTTACGCAAAACCTAATCCTCGCTTAAATTTGTGTGAATTTGGCTTGAAATTCAGCAGTTTTTGTGAATTTTAGCCTTGTTTTGGGCTAAAATTCACAAGGCTGGCGGGGCTTTCGGCTATAAATTGCTTTTGTGTGGGCTCGGCAGACGCTTCGCTTTCAGTCTAGCCCACGCCCCACAAAAGCAATTTCTAACTCGAAATCCGCGCCTTAAATTTAAATATGACGGAAAATTCACGCCTTTTTGCAAAATGCGTGAATTTTCGTGCCTGCGTTTCGCAGTTTTCAATCGCTTATAATAACGAATTTTTGCGTATCCTAAAATCGCTCGCGATGACGAAAAAACAAGGCTCAACGCCCCTTAAAAACCCTACATTTTCGCCAAAAAACCCAAAAAATTTAAAAAATTACAAATTTAGGCTATAATCGTCTATTTTTATTCAAAAAATTCAAGGAATTTTATGGCTGAAAGTATGCAAAATTCATTAAGCGTGGGCATTGATATAGGCTCAACTACCGCTAAAATCGTGGTTTTAGACGGCACAAAGGTTATTTATAAAAGGTATGAGCGCCATTACGCAAAGGTGCGCGAAAAGGCGATAGAGCTGGTGCGCGATGTGCAAGGGCTTATCGGCGGGCGTGAATTTAAAGTGGCTTTGAGCGGTTCGGCGGGCTTTGGCATTTGCAGGGCTGTGGGAATGGACTTCGTGCAGGAGGTTTTCGCCACGGCTGAGGCTGTGAAGTTTTTAGAACCTGATACGGACGCTGTCATCGAGCTTGGCGGCGAGGACGCGAAAATTTTGTTTTTAAGCGGCGGCACGGAGGAAAGAATGAACGGCTCTTGCGCTGGGGGAACTGGCGCATTTATCGACCAAATGGTAACTTTGCTCGCCATAAGTGCGCAAGAATTCGATGAAATCTCACTTCGCCACAAAAAAATCTACCCCGTAGCCAGCCGTTGCGGCGTTTTTGCCAAAACCGATGTGCAGCCCCTACTAAATCAAGGCACAAACAAAGAGGACATCGCCGCTAGCATATTTCAAGCCGTGGTGGACCAGACTATCAGCGGGCTCGCACAGGGGCGCAAAATCGCGGGCAAGGTTATGTTTTTGGGAGGACCCTTGTTTTTTTACAAGGGCTTGCAAGAGCGATTTAAAGAGACTTTAAAGGCAAGTGCGGATGGCGAAAAGCCCTTTACTGCGGTTTTTCCGGACTATGCGCAGTATTCGGTGTCCATAGGCGTGGCGTTGTGCGCTAGAAATTCAAGCAAAAGTTTCACTTGCGATGAGTTGCTAAAAAAGCTCGAAGAGTCCAAAAATACGCGCTCTCGCAACAAGTATTTAGAGCCCCTTTTCAAAGACGAGGCTGAATTTAAAGACTTTCAAAGCCGCCACGACAGCGCGGATGTGCCTGAGATTGACATTTTAAGCGCTTACAAAGAGAACAAAGGCAGGAAAATTCACGCATATCTTGGCATAGATTGCGGCAGCACCACGACAAAGCTCGTTTTGCTCGACAGCAAAGATAGAATTTTATATCAATTTTACAGCTCAAATCAAGGCAGCCCAGCCCTTGTCATAAAAGAGCAGCTAAGCCACATCTACTCGCACTTTGACGAGTTTATCGCTATAAAAGGCAGCGCGGTTACGGGCTATGGCGAGGAACTCATCAAGTCCGCATTCACGCTAGATGCGGGGCTTGTGGAGACTATGGCGCACCTAAAAGCCGCCCAGCACTTCAACCCAAAGGTTGATTTCATCATAGATATCGGTGGGCAGGACATTAAGTGCTTTTTCATCCGCAACAACGCCATAGACTCCATAATGCTAAACGAGGCTTGTTCTAGCGGTTGTGGCAGCTTCATCGAAACCTTTGCGCGCTCTATGGGGCACGCCGTGGCGGACTTTGCGCAGTTAGGGCTAGCCTCCAAAAGCCCTGTGGAGCTTGGTTCGCGCTGCACGGTTTTTATGAATAGCTCTGTCAAAGAGGCGCAAAAAGAGGGCGCAAACATCGAGGACATCAGCGCAGGGCTGTCAATGAGTGTCGTAAAAAACGCCATTTACAAGGTGATTCGTGCCAAGGATGCCGATGATTTGGGGCGTGAGATAGTGGTGCAAGGCGGCACCTTCCTAAACAACGCCGTTTTGCGCAGCTTTGAAAAGGAAATCGGACGCAAAGTGGTGCGCCCTAAAATCAGCGGGCTTATGGGTGCCTTTGGCGCGGCACTTTACGCAAAAAATTTGCGCCTTGAAAAATCAAGCATCATCTCAAAAGCCGAGCTAGCGTGCTTTTCACACACTGCCACAGCCACAAACTGCAAAATTTGCGGAAACAACTGCAATTTAACCATAAATAAATTCGGCGGCGAGGGCGGCTCGCGTAGGTTCATCTCCGGAAACCGCTGCGAAAAGCCACTTGGCGTGAAAAAAGTCGCCGCATTGCCTAATATGTATGAATATAAGCTAAACAGGCTAAAAGACTTAATAGAGTATAAAATCTACAACAAACCCGCCGCCCCACGCGGTAAAATCGGCATCCCCTTGGGGCTAAATATGTATGAAAACCTACCCTTTTGGCACTCGCTTTTAACCGCACTAGGCTATGAAGTCGTAGTTTCAAGCATCAGCACGCGCAAAACCTACTCCAAGGGGCAATACTCCATACCTAGCGACACCGTGTGCTACCCCGCGAAGCTAATGCACGGGCATATCGAGGATTTAATCGAGCGCGAAGTAAGCACTATCTTTTATCCTTGCCACTCAAACGCCTTTGAGGACGCGCAGGATACTAGCACGCACAACTACAACTGCCCCGTAGTCGCCTATTACCCAGAGCTTTTGAGCAAAAATGTCGATAAACTGCGCTCGGTGCGCTTTTTATACCCCTATTTTGGGCTGCATCAAAAGAATGATTTTTACAAAAAATCCGCGCCGTTTTTTATGAAAGAATTAGGCGCAAAATCGGCGTTTAGAGAGAGAAAATTTGTGAATTCTAGTCGAATTTTTGGGGGAAATTCACAAAATGCGGCGAATTTTGTGAATTTTAAAAGCCCCCAAGCTGAAATTCACGGCGAAAATTCAGCAATTTTACAAAAAACCCCCAAAAAATTCACGCTTTTTTCAAATTTAAAGCAATTTTTAGGGCAGAAAAAAATCTCCAAAAAAGCCTACCACAAGGCACTTGACATAGCTTATGCGTTCAGGCAGGAATGGCTTGATGACATAAAGGCACAAGGCGAGGCGATTTTGCGCCAAATTGACGAGCAAAAGCTCAAAGCCATCGTCCTTTGCGGACGCCCCTACCACATAGACCCCGAGATAAATCACGGCATAGACAAGCTCATCAACTCGCTAGGGCTAGTGGTTTTAAGCGAGGATAGCATCTCGCACTTGCGCGAGGCAAGGGATTTGCAGGTGCTAAATCAATGGAGCTACCACTCGCGCCTTTACAACGCCGCGCAGTTCGTGTGCGAGCGCGAAAACATCGAGCTGGTGCAGCTAGTGAGCTTTGGCTGCGGCATCGACTCCATCACCACAGACGAGGTGCGCGCGATTTTGGAGCACCGCGGGCGATTTTACACTCAGCTAAAAATCGATGAGATTTCAAATTTAGGCGCGGTAAAAATCCGCATCCGCTCGCTTTTAGCGGCTATGGAGGAAAAAATGGCTGAGCGAAATTCGCTCTTAAATGCCGATGAATTCGAGCTTAAATTCGAGCTAGATGATGAAAAATTCACGCAAAAAAAGGAAAGAAAATGACAAAAGAACTCCAAAACGAAAAATTTTTTGCCGACCCGAGCGAAATTTTAGACGCCATTCCAAGCCCTAGTGAAGCATTATCCGCGCTCAAAGAACACGCCCCAAGTCCCAAAGAAGCATTAAATGCTTTAAAAGACAAGGCGCAAACCCCACTAGAAGCACTGCACGCATTAAAAGAACACGCACCAAGTCCGCGCCAAGCGTTAAATTCACTAAAAGAACACGCCCCAAACCCCAAAAACGCGCTAAATGCGCTTAAAAATTTCACGGCAAGCCCAAGTGCGTGGAGCGATAAAAAAGAAATTTGCGCGGACTCAAAATACCACATTTTGCCGCAGAATTTACAAAGCCGAGAACTCATCAAAGTCCCATTTACCAAGGCTATGAAAGAAACGCACACCATTTTAGTGCCTACAATGCTGCCCATTCACTTTCAATTTTTAGTCAAAATCCTGCATTTACACGGCTACAAGGCGCAGCTTCTTAAAAACCACAGCAAAAGCGTCATCGATGAGGGCGTGAAAAATGTGCATAATGACACCTGCTACCCTGCCCTACTCGTCATCGGGCAGATGATAGACGCACTAAAAAGCGGCGAGTGGGATTTGCAAAAAGTCGCCCTACTCATCACGCAAACAGGCGGCGGGTGCAGAGCTAGCAACTACATTCATTTGCTGCGAAAGGCACTCGTGAAGGCTGGCTTTGGCTTCGTGCCCGTCATATCGCTGAATTTTAGCGGTTTGGAAAAGGACTCAGGCTTTCAAATCAACAAAGAAATGCTTTTAAGCCTAGTGAGTGCCGTGATTTATGGGGATTTGCTAATGTGCATCTCAAATCAATGCAAGCCCTATGAAATCAATAAGGGCGATACGGATAAAATGCTAAATTCGTGGATAGAACGGCTTTGCGACCCCGCCACGAACGAGGGGCTTACGAAATACAAGGCTTTAAAACGCGACACAAAGGCGATTTTAAAGGACTTTGCGAGCATTCCTATGCGCGAGGAAAAGAAAGTCAAAGTGGGCGTTGTGGGCGAAATTTACATTAAATTCTCGCCACTTGGCAACAACAATTTAGAGGAATTCCTACTCAGCGAGGGCTGCGAAGTCGTGGTGCCGGGCTTTTTGGATTTTGCGCTTTACTGCGTAAATGACACCATCATCGAGGGCAATTTATATGGGGGCAAGCTTCGCACAAAACTCATCTACAAGGCGGTTTTATGGTATTTTGAGCACCGCCAAAAAGATATGATAAAAGCCATCACAAAGCACGGGCGTTTCCGCGCCCCGAGCGCATTTAGCCACACCAAACGCCTAGCACGCGGCTATGTGAGCGAGGCGATGAATATGGGCGAGGGCTGGCTACTCACAGCTGAAATGCTAGAACTCATCGCACAAGGCGTTGGCAACATAGTCTGCACCCAGCCCTTTGGCTGCCTGCCAAATCACATAGTCGGGCGCGGAATGATGAAAATCATAAAAGAACGCAACCCCCAAAGTAACATAGTCTCAATCGACTACGACCCCGGCGCAACAAAGGTAAATCAAGAAAACCGCATAAAACTAATGCTTTCAAACGCGAAAAAGGCGTTAGGAATTTGAAAAATTTAGAATTTTGGCTTTATTTATGCTGAATTTGGGGTGAATTTTTTGAATTTTTGGGCAAATTCTTTGAATTTGGAGCGAAAATTTGAGGAAATT
>CAVJSG010000048.1:957-11473 GCA_963651895.1 Campylobacteraceae bacterium | reverse complement strand
CGCTCAAACAAGAGGAATTTAAAGGCTCGATTTACATTAAGGCAAAGCGTTACAGCTACGAAAAGGGCGGCAAAAAGCACTCGTGGGACTTCATCGAAAGCCTTGACAGCGTGAGCGTGCTGCTCTACCACAAGGAACGGCAGGGCTTCATTTTCGTGCGGCAATTTCGCATACCCCTGTGGGACTACCAAATGAGGCACAATGTCAAGCTGCCCGAGGGTGAGATGGGCTATTCTGTCGAGCTTTGCTCGGGGCTTGTGGATAAGAATTTAAGCGTAGAGGACATCGCAAAGGAAGAATGCCTCGAAGAGCTTGGCTATATGCCTCATTTCATCGAAAAAATCGGCGAGTTTTACAGCGGCTTTGGCTCGGGGGCGAGCAAGCAGAGTCTTTTTTACGCGGAGGTCGCAGAGTGCGATAAAAAGGGCGCTGGCGGAGGCATTGACGATGAGGAAATACAGAGCGTTTTTGTCAAAGTCGCTGAATTTGAGGACTTTTGCAAGGGTGTCATCCACGCGGCTAGCTTTGAGTTTGCTTATCTTTGGTTTATGCGGCACAAAGCCCACGAATACGGGCTTTGAAACGATACTCTGCCTTTGAGTAAAAGTGCGTAAAATTTAGCATTTTTTGCAAAAAAAGCCTTTAAATTTGCAAATTTTGTTAAACAAATCGTGGCTTAAAAATGCTAAAATGGCTTTTTATCGTGGCGAAAAGGCAAAAAATGAAAAAAATTTTAATCATAGACAATGACGCGATGTTGATGAAACTGCTTGCCAAAAAGATTTCAAGCGCGCTGGGCTTTGAGGTAGATACCCTTGCAAGTGCCGATGTGTCGGGGGTGGATAGCGGCGAATATCTGCTGTGCTTTGCTGAGCCGAGTTTAGCGGGCGCAAACGGCGAACTGCTCGATGCTTTAATCGCTCAAAAGCTCTGCGTTGTCGCATTATCAGCAAATGGGGAGAAGGCATTTCGCGCTCAGTGCTTAAAAAAGGACATTCTAGCCTTTTTACACAAGGAAAACCCCCTTTGTGTCGAGCAAATGCTAGCCTTAATCAGCTCCATTAGCGAGCACATCGGCGAGAAAGTGATTTTAGCGATGAGCAAACTTAATGAGCGAAACGAGCTCAAAAAAGTGCTGAATTTGCGCGGTTTTAAGGTGCTTGGGGCTGCTCACGGCGAGGAAGCGTTGAACTACTTGGAGGATAACGCCGACACGAGGCTCATAATCTGCGATGCCATAATGCCTGTGATTGACGCAAAGGGGCTAATAAACGAGGTTAAAGAAAGTTACCCACGCTCAAAAATCGATTTCATAGTGCTTGGCGAAAAGGATGATAGCGCGGAGGCTGATTTTTTAAGCTCTGGCGTGGGAGATTTCATCACAAAGCCCGTCAGCAAGGAGCTTTTAAACGCAAGATTAGATAAATTTTTTAGGGCAAAAGACGAGCAAAAATTGGTGCAAATTTTTAGCGATTTTGAGCCAAAAACGGGCGCGAAAAACAATTTAGCCTTAAAAAACGACTTTGATGATTATCTAAAAGAGCTTGCAAGTGGCGAGGAATTCGCCTTTGCGGTGCTGGAAATTGACGATTTGCAAGGCTTTAAGGACGAGTATGGCGAGGGCGTGGGGGTTGAGCTTGTGAAAACTGCGGTGCGAGCGGCGTTAGACGAATGTCAGGGTAGAGACATAGTAGGACACATCAGCTCTGAGCGCATTTGTATAGTGCTGAAAAGGCGTAGCCAAGAGGCTTGCGTGAAAATTTTAAGCACCATTCGTGAGCGCATAAAGGCTAGAAGCGTGCTGGTATCCTTGGATGAGCTGTATTTTAGCGTTTGCATAGGCGCAACCTTTGGCAAGGCTGGTGCGAGCTTTAACGAGCTGCTAAAAAAGGCTGAAAATGCCCTAAAACTCGCCCACACAGCCGGCAAAGACAGGGTGGAGCTATGTTTTTAGGGGATGAGTTCAAGCACAGCGCGAAAATCATCGACACGCATTGTCATTTGGATGATAAGGCTTATGAGGGCGATTTGAGCGAGGTTTTGGCGTATTCTTTTGCGAACAATATCGATAAAATCATCATTCCCGCCGCTTACCCAAAGGATTTGCCCCGCGCGGCAGCACTTTGCGAGGATTATGAGCCGCTATTTTTTGCCGTAGGCACGCATCCGCACGAGTGCGAGGGCTTTGATGAGGGCTTTTTGCGTGAATTCATAACACACCCAAAATGCGTGGGCGTGGGCGAATGCGGGCTGGATTATCACTACGCAAAAGCCGATGACACCGCCATCAAAGCAAGGCAAAGGCAGGTTTTTATCGCTCAGCTCGAACTCGCCGCTGAATTTGCAAAGCCTGTCATCATCCACAGCCGCGAGGCGAACGCCGATACTTTTGAGATTTTAAAAGAATTCGCCCCGCGCCTTGTGGGTGGGGTTTTGCACTGCTTTAACGCAAGCGAATTGCTGCTGAATTTAAAGGACAAATTCTACTTTGGCATAGGCGGGGTTTTGACTTTTAAAAACGCAAAAGAGTTGCCCGCGATTTTGCCCAAAATCCCGCTAAATAGGCTTTTGCTTGAAACAGACGCGCCATATTTAACCCCGCAGCCCTTTCGTGGGCAGCGAAACGAGCCTATTTTGACAAATTTAGTGGCGAGCAAAATGGCTGAAATTTTGGGACTTGAAAGAGATGAAATCATAAAAATTTGCACTCAAAATTCTTTAAATTTATTTTTCAAAAATGGGGCGGCGTGAAAATTTGTGGGGTAAATTTTTGGGAAAAATACGCTAAATTTAAGAATTTAGGTTAAATTTAGATGAAAATTTGCGGGGGAAGTGTAAATTTTCATTAAAAGCGTGAATTTTGTGCTTTAAACGCGACTTTGTCGCGTAGTGGATTGCTTCGGCGGCAAGCCGCCTCGCAATGACGCAAGCCCCAAAAAAAAGGAAAAAAACAATGAAAAAAGCAACACTAAACAAAGGCATAAAAAGGGTTAAAAGGGCGGTGTTTAGGGGCTTTGGCGTGAAAAAATTTAGGCTAAAAAACAGGGCAAAAAATGACGATATGAAAAAAACTAATGCAAAAAAGGGCAGTATGAAGGGTAAATTTGCGTTGATTTTAGGCACTTTGGCGTGCGCGGCGGCGGCGAATGTCTTTTCGCCCGAGTATTACAAGCGCCAAATCGAGGTGCTGCGCGAGCTTGACATCGAGAGCAACTACATAAGCGACCTCGTTTTCGTGCAAAGCAAGGACGACATAAAACGCGTGCATTCTAGGACTTTGAGCGTCTCGATGGACGGCTTTTATGAATTCATCCCTGCGGTGCGCCAAATCATCAAGGAAAACGAGCTTCCCAAAGAGTTTTTATACCTTGCCATCGTGGAGTCGGGACTCAAAGCGCAAAGCACCTCGCGCGTGCGGGCTACTGGCATTTGGCAGTTTATGGAAAAGACGGCGCGTAATTTTGACTTGCGTATAGACCAGTTTGTGGATGAGCGCAAAGACCCCTTTAAATCGACTCTTGCGGCGGCAAACTACTTAAAAGAATTAAGGGCTGAATTTGGCAAATGGTATCTTGCGATTTTGGCTTACAACTGCGGCAGCGGGCGTTTGAGGCAGGGCATAAAGGACGCAAATAGCGATGATTTGGCGGTTTTGCTCGATGAAAACAAAAGCTACCTGCCCAAAGAAACGCGAAGTTTTATCAAAAAAATCCTCACAATCGCCTTTCTAGCGCGAAACGAGGATTTTTTGTTTGAGGAAAAGGCGCTCGCAAACTACGCGTTATCAAATGAATTTGTCAAGGTGCAAGTGCCGTCCCAAGTGTCTTTGAAAGATTTGGCAAAGCTCACAGATATGGACTATAAGGACTTGCAGCGTTACAACCCCCACTTTCGCTACGATTTTACGCCCCCTGACACGAGTTATTATATGTATATTCCCCTTGAAAAAAGCCTAGTTTTCGAGCAAAACAAGCACAAAAAGCTTGCAAAAGTGGAGATTAAGATACCAAAAACACACATTTATGTGGTAAAATCGGGCGACTCGCTATGGAGCATAGCGCGCAAACACGGCATTAGCGTGGCTGAGATAAAAGAGTATAATAGCATTAAAAAAAATCATATCCGCCCCAAGCAAAAGCTGGTTTTGCCGCTGAAAATGGGGTATAAATATGCGAGGAAGTAGGGGGATTTTATAAATTTTTATTCGTCATTGCGAGCAAAAACAAGCGTTAGCGAGTTTTTGCGTGGCAATCCACTGCCAAAAAAGCTGTGGAAATTGCCATTTTGGAAATGCTTTTTGAATTTTAAGTCTTTCTAAAAATGGCAAAGACGACAGCCTTTTAAACAATGGATTGCCACGTTTCGCGCAGTGTGCTCGCTCGCAATGACGGCGTGGAGGCGAATTTGTGGGATTGTGGATTGCCACGCGGTTTTTTCAAAACCGCTCGCAATGACGAATAAATTTTAGAAAAAGGTTTTTAGAAATGTTAGAAAAAGTTTTCAAAAATTTAGAAATTTTAGAAAAAATTTTGAAAAATTTAGAAAAAAATTTAAAAAAATAGTCAAAAAAACCTCAAATTTAAAGGAGAGAAAATGAAAAAGACTATCGCTTTGACACTGCAAATCGCGGTGTTTTCTTTCGTGGCGTTTGGCTTGGCTGCTTGCGGTGGCAAGGGCTATACCAAGGATTTTAGGACGGACAAGACAAACAAAACAAACGCCACAGGCACGATGAAGCCCTACACGGTCAATGGCAAAACCTACTACCCCACGGTTGTGGGCGTGGGCGAGACGGCTACGGGCGTGGCGAGTTGGTATGGACCGGGCTTTCACGGCAAGAAAACGAGCAACGGCGAGGTTTATAATCAAAACGCCTTCACCGCAGCGCACAAAACCCTGCCGATGAACACCATAGTCAGCGTTACGAACCTTGACAACGGGCGCAAAACCACGGTTCGCATAAACGACCGCGGTCCCTTTGTGGATAACCGCATCATTGATGTCTCAAAAGCCGCAGCCACGAGGCTTGATATGCTCCAAACCGGCACAGCACCCGTAAAACTCGAAGTCATAGGCTTTGATTCCACGGATGTTTCGCCTACGCCCGCTGAGCAAATTGTCGCCGAGAGCGTGGCGAGCGAGCAAAACACTACCACACCGAGTGCGGGCGTGGTTTCAGCCTTTACCGACATACCCGAGGTGCCAGCGGATACGCTGAATTTAAGCCCAAGCGTGGGCGGGGGCTTTATGGTGCAAATCGGCGCCTTTAAAAACAAAGAAAGCGCAAGCGACATAGTAGAGCGTTACAAGTCCTACAAGGGCTATTCAAGCTACTCGCGCGTCAGCTCACGAGACGGGCTCACTCGCGTCTTTTTGCGCGGCTTTAAAAGCGAAAACGAGGCAAAGGATTTCGTGCGAGAGGGCGATTTTCCGGGCGCCTTTGTCGTTAGAGAGTAGCGATGATAGAGCTTATCTTTTTGGATGTCGATGGCTGCCTGACGGATGGCAAAATCATCTACACGAGCGGCGGCGTGGAGATAAAGGAATTTAATGTCAAGGACGGCGCAGCCATCGAGGCTTGGCTGAGGCTTGACAAGAAATTTGCCATCATCACAGGACGCGAGAGTGAGTGTGTGAATTTGCGCGCAAAAGACCTTAAAATCGAGCTTGTGTATCAGGGCATTAAGGATAAATTCAAGTGCGCCGAGCAAATTTTGCAAGATTTGGGCTTAACTTTCGCTCAAAGTGCCGCCATAGGGGATTATTACAACGATTTACCCCTTTTAAACGCCGTCAAATGCGCCTTTACGCCCAAAGATGCCCACATAAAAGCGGGCAAAAGGCTGAAATTTAAGGGCGGCGAGGGCGCAGTGGCAGCGATGATAGAAGCCCTTGTTCGCCGCAACAAAATGCAAAAAGAGTGGGTGAGGCTTTGGCAGTAAGGATTTTCGCGCTTTTGATGGGGCTTTTTTCGCTAGTGCTAGTGTTTTTAGGCACTCAGGACTTTTATGATTTCGATTTTAAGGCACCGGGAGTGGATTTTAAAAACATAGAAGCAAGCAAAATCAATGTCTATGAGCTAAATTCAACTCTTGCAAAGGCTAATTACAGGGCTAGCGCGTGGGAGCGTTACGCTGATAAGGACATTTTCAGCGCGGTTTTGGTTTATGGCTATGATTTTAACATAAGCTCAAACGCCCTTACTTTCGCGGATGGCAACATTAGTTTGCAAGGAAAAGTCCGTTATGCTGATAATAATCAAACCCGCTTTGAGAGCGAGAGCCTATTTTACGACAAAAAAAAGAGAAATTTAAGCGCGAGGGTTGATTTTAAGGCATATAGAAAAAACGACTTGCTTACAGGCACGGCGTTTGATTATGATTTAGAGGGAAAAAGGCTTAGAATTCGGGGGGTTAAGGCGTGGTTAGATTAGTGCTGATTTTATGCTTGCCCCTGCTTTTGATGGGGGCTCAAAAGGTTGAAATTCGGGCGAACAGCTTTTATGCGGACGAAAAAAAGGGCGAGAACATTTTGAGCGGAAATGTCTTTGTAAAGCGCGACAAGGACATTTTGCAGGCTGCCAAACTCGTGGTTTTCACGGACAAAAACCGCAGGGCAAAGCTCTATCACGCCACGGGCGATGCGCGTTTTGAGATTGCGCTTAAAGACAAATTCTACAAGGGCAGGGGGGACGAGCTCATTTATGATGCTGTGAAGGACAGCTACGAAATCAGCGGCAACGCCTTTGTGGAGGAACTTACGAGCAAGCAAAGGCTCACAGGCAAAAAAATCATCATCGACAAAAGGCAGGAAAGCTACTCTGTGGTAAGCGACTCGAAAAAGCCCGTGAAATTTACCTTTGAGCTGGATGAGAAATGATTGTGGGGGCTAGGTTTTTAGGCTCGGCTACAAGCGCGGCAAATGCGAGCGAATTCGCGCTCAGCGAGGTAGCCTTTTTGGGGCGCTCAAATGTGGGCAAAAGCTCGCTCATAAACGCGCTTACAAATCAAAAACAACTCGCAAAAAGCTCAGCCACACCGGGCAAAACGAGGCTTATAAATTTTTTTGAGATAAATTTCAAGGACGAGGAAAGGGGCAAATTTGATTTGGTTTTTATCGATTTGCCCGGCTTTGGCTACGCTAGAATTTCACGCACACAAAGGCAAGAGTGGGACAAGAATTTAAACGAATTTTTAAGGGCGCGAAAATCCCTAAAACTGCTCGTTCATTTAAGGGACGCGCGGCACGAAAATTTAGAATTTGATGAGCAGATAAACGCCTATTTGCAGGGCATTTTAAGCCCAAGTCAAAAATTGCTCGCCGTTTTCACAAAGGCTGACAAGCTAAATCAAGCCCAAAAAGCAAGGCTTTTAAAGGCTTATCCAAATGCCATTATCGTTTCAAGTGCTAAAAAAACGGGCTTAGAGCGCCTTGAAAATGCGCTAATCGCTCACGCACTAGGGCTTGAAAATACACTAGAATTTAAAACCGCCCACGCAAAAACCACGCCCACAAAGCACAAACTAGGGTTTGAAAATTCACCCAAACCCCATACACTAGGACTTTAAATGCCAAGGCACAGAAAATACGGCAGCAAGGAACAGCACCATTTTTTAAGCGGCACCTATGTCGCCATCGCCCTATTTTTAGTGCTTTTTCAAATTTTCAGCTCCGTTTTCACCCTGCCCATACTCGTGGGCTTTTTTTTCTGCTATATGTTTGTTTTGCTGCGCGAGAGAGAACTCACGCTCTATGAACTAGACTTTCGCTGGTATTTTTCGCTAGCCTACCTCGTATTTATCGACATTACGCACGATTTTTACCTCTTTTCCTCCCTCATCGCCTTTGTGATTTTTTACTATTTTTGCGCGGACTGGTTGAGGGTAAATTTCAAAATCGGCAAATTCCTGCCTGTTTTTTTCGTCCTTTTCGCCTACTTTTTGCTTTTTGTGGTGCATAATTTAATTTTATATGTAGATAGCGGTGAATTCAGGCTTTTTGGCGTGGATTATGGCATAAATTCGCTCATCGAAGCCGCCCTTTGCTTTTTCATTTTTAGGAACAAAATAAAATGAGACTTCGTTTGGTGATGGCTTTTATTTTCGTGGTTTTCGTGCTGCTTTTAAGCCGCGTTTATTATTTGGCTATAAAATCAAATGTTTATTACGAGGAAATGGCGCGCACAAACGCCGTCAAATCCATAACCCTAGCGCCCACGAGAGGGCTTATTTTTGACGCCAAGGGGCGACTTTTAGCAGAAAACGACCTTGGTTTTAGCGTGGCGATGAAGCCTTATTTGTGGATAAAAAAGGACAACCGCGAACTTTTAGACGAGGAAATCGCCTTTTTAGCGCAGTTTTTCCCCGACTTAAACACCACAGCCATTCGCAGACACTACACTAGGGAGGATTCTTATTATAACCAAGACTTCATCGAAGTGGCGGAATTTGTCCCTTACGAAAAGATGATGGCAGCTTACTCAGAGCTAAATTTGCGCGAGAATTTACTCATAACGCCCACGGTTAAACGCCGTTACCCCTACGAAAGCATAGCTAGCCACATAATCGGCTACATAGGCAGGGCAAATTTAGAGGAAATCAAGGGCAACGACATAGCCAAAATCACGCGCTATATCGGCAAAAGCGGCGTTGAAAAGCACTACAACGAGTTTTTGCAAGGCGTAAAGGGCGTTAGAGAGATAAAGGTAAATGCGCTAAACAAAGAAGTCGAGCAATTACGCTACGAGGCGCCAAAGTCGCGGGATTTAACCCTTAACATAGACATTGAGCTTCAAAAATTTTTAAGCGAACTTTTTGATGAAAACGCGGGCGTTGCGATTATAATGGACGCAAATGACGGCTCTATTTTAGCAGCAGGCTCATTTCCTGAATACGACTTAAACCTTTTCGTGGGCGGCATCTCGCACGAGCAATGGCGAGAATTAAGCGACTCGCCCGAGCACCCCTTCATCAACAAAATGATAAACGGACTTTACCCGCCCGGCTCTGTGGTAAAAATGGGCACGGGGCTTGCCTTTTTGAATTCAGGCGTTTTCAACGCGCGCGGGACCTTCTTTTGCGAGGGTGTCGTGGAGATAAGCGGGCGCTTTTTTCGCTGCTGGAACCGCATCGGGCACGGCGATATGAATTTAAGGGACTCCATCAAACACAGCTGCGACATTTATTTTTACGAGGGCGCGCTGAAAGTGGGCATAGACAAAATCGCGCCCACGCTGCAAAAAATGGGCTTTGGGGCGAAAACGGGCGTGGATTTGCCAAACGAATTCATAGGCATAATGCCAAGCCGCGAGTGGAAACTGCGCCGCTACAATATGCCGTGGTTTCGCGGAGAGACGATAAATACGAGCATAGGGCAGGGCAATTTCCTAGTAACCCCTATGCAAATCGCCAAATACACGGCACAAATCGCCTCGGGCAAAAAAATCACACCGCATTTTGTGAAAAGCGTGGAGGGTTTGGAGAATGGTTTAAATTTGGGCACGAATTTGGGGGGAAATTTGGGCGAAAATTCTAAATTTTTAAACGCGGAGGCGAATTCTACTGAACTTTTCACGCCCTTTGAGCAAAGGCAGTTACCACTCATCCGCGAGGCAATGCTCGCAGTCGCCAAAGAGCCCGGCGGCACGGCGTTTCGCTATTTTGAGAGCCTGCCGCTAAATGTGGCTGCCAAAACGGGCACGGCGCAAGTCGTGGGCTTTTCGCAAACGGACAAGAAAAATGTGCGCGAAAAGGACCTCGCCTACTACTCGCGCTCGCACACTTGGCTGACTAGCTTTGCGCCCTACGAAAACCCGCGCTATGTGGTAACCGTGCTGCTTGAACACGGCGGCAAAACCCTCACCTCAAACGCCATCGCCGTAGAAATCTATAAAAAACTCATAGATTTAGGCTATCTACAAAAACAAGCCCAAAAGCCCAAGAGAGTATATCTTGGCAGGTGAATTTGCGAATTTTTTCAAAATTTTGCTGATTTTAATCGAAATTCAAAAATTACTCGTCCTTATTTTGCTGATTTTAGTCGAAATTTAAAAATCACTCGTCCTTTTCAAGCCTCAAAACCTTGTCCGTTTGCACAGCGATGGGGATGTCGGGTATGTTTTTGTTCCATTTGTCTTGGCAGTAATCGCAAGCCTTGAAAAAATCCTGCGCGTAGAAATTTAGGATTTTTTCCTTGCTTAAAGTCTCATCAAGCTCCAAAAAATCGCCCTCAAACTCGCCCAAGCCTTTAAGCCGCGAAAGAGAACTTGCGATGGGGCAGATGAAAATTTGCCCCTTGCTTTGTGAATTTTGGGGGTTTTGGTGCGGATTTTGCGAATTTAAACTCGCAAGCGTGAGATTTTGCGAATTTAAACTCGCAAGCGTGAGATTTTGTGAATTTAAGGCGTTTTCTGGCGTGGCGTTTTGTGAATTCAAGCCACTTTTAAGCGGCGAGTGTGAATTTTTGGCGTTGTTGCGAGTGCTTTGGGTAGTGCAGAAGTCGTCCGAGTGGGAGTCGC
>CAVJSG010000048.1:0-947 GCA_963651895.1 Campylobacteraceae bacterium | reverse complement strand
GGGGGGCGCCCCCCCCCCCCCCCCCCCCCTCATTATTTGCGACTTGGGGTAGGCATTCGCTGCTCATCACGCTCACGCAAGGCATTAGGCAGGATTTGAAATTTTTGATTATATCCTCTTTGCTTCTGCCTCTTTTGTAGATTTTTTCAGGGTCGTTCCAGCTATCATTTGCATTCTGCCAAAGCATATAATGGTTGATATTATGGGCTTTTAGAGTGGCTATGATTTGCTCGTAGTAAAGCGGGACTTTGATATTTGGCGAAAGGGAATAATCACTTATGGTTACGGAGCATTTTTTTGAATTTGCCAGCACTTCTAGCAAATCATCTTTGGGCTTTATAGTGCCGTTTGTAACGATGTTGAACGACTTCACCTTTGGTTCGCGGTCTAAATACAGGGCAACCTTGGCTATGTCCTTAAACAAAAGTGGCTCTCCGCCGATGATACGCACATTTGCTACCGAGTCAATCACGCTAAATAGGGTATTTAAAGCAGCCGTGATGCCTTGCAAGGTGCAAGTATAGGCACTTTGCGGACTAAAATACTGCATTAGATTATAGCAGGACTTGCAACGCAGGGTGCAGCGAGTGGTCAAAACCAGCTCAAAGTATGGTATATGCACCTCTTTTCCAATGCGAGAGTAAATTCGGCAAAGTCGAATTTTGTTGTAAATTTTATCCCAAGATTTTGCAAAAGTAAGCTTTGCCAAAAGATAGTAAGGCACGAGATATAGGGCTTTTGCGGGGCTTGCTTTAATTTTTTGCTTAACAAATTTTGAGTGCCTGCACGCGTGAATTTTCTTAAAAAACGAGCGAAAAAGCAAGTAGGGCGCAAGATATGCCGCTTTTATGGGGCTTTGCTTGATTTGTGCGTGAATTTTCAGCTTTTTTTCGTGGCAAAAAAGGTTATTTTGTGGGCTATCAAAGCCGTTTCTATCTATATAGCGG
>CAVJSG010000047.1:0-11594 GCA_963651895.1 Campylobacteraceae bacterium | reverse complement strand
TGTTTCGGCGTATCCTTTAAAAAAATTCACAAAAGTTACGGAAAATCGGCACTTTTTTAAAAAAATTTATACAAAATTTACACAAAATTTTAAAAAATTTGCAAATTTCGCACAAAACCCCTTGACAAAAAATTTTTTTTGTGATAAATTTGGATAATTTCATTGTCAGTTTTAGCTTTTTTGCAATTCATTATGAAGGAGAAACTATGCAAAAGGTAGCATTTACACGCTTTGGCGTGAGTCGCGGACAAAAGGGCGCAGCAAATTCAGCGGCTGCGGATTTCACTACTGCTAAAAGTGGCGTTATATCGGCACTTGGCGAGGTAGAGTGTGGCGCAAAGGCTCAAATTTGTAGCGCAAGTGCTTGGCAAATTCACAGCGAAAGCACCTATAAAGGCGAGGCTTTAAGCTCAAAACAGCCCAAAAGCCTTAAACGCGGGGGCTCCACACACACACACACACACACACAAGTGCGCGCCGCTTGATACAAGCACGCGCTTAAATTCACAACTTAAATCACATTTAAGCCGCAGTCCAAAAGCCATTTTAAGCAGCGATAGCGCCATAAACGGCATTTACGACTCCCTAAATTCAAGCCATTCTAAAAGGCATTCAGCCCTAAAACTACTCTGTGCGGCTTTGCTTTGCGGGGCTATGTCGCTGAGTGCGGTGGTGCTGCCAAGCCCTACCGAGGGTAGCACGGAGTCAATCCTTGAAGGCACAACTATTTATGATAGTGGCACGGCTGTGGATGCGAAAATCGCCGAACTAGCAAACATAACGATTTCAGGCGATGCGCAGATTACAGGCACGCTTTCAAACGCAGCAAATTCTAGCCGCATTGATGACATTAAAGAAAATGCAAAAATCGGCACGCTAAGAAGCACCGCTGGCAACTCGATTACAAAAATTTCGGGCGGGCAGATAGACAATCTCTATTTTAATGGCTTAGAATTTAAGAGTATAGAGGGTTCAGCCGTTATAGGAACGCTCACTAATGAATACATTATAGGTTCTATCGCTGGCAACGCTAAAATAACAAAACTCATAAACGAGGACAGCGATGCAAACAACAAAAATTCAGAAATTAAAAGCATAGGCGGCAATGCAAATATCACTACCCTTGAAAATGCTGGTGCTGTTACCATAGCAGATAATGCCGTCATAGGCACTATGACAAACAAAAATACAAACACAAACAACGCTGCCAAAATCACAGGCGGTGCCATAACACAGCTAGACAACAGCGGCACCATCACGGACATTTCAGGTGGCACCATAAGCACGCTAAATAGCAATAGCGGTTCTGTGGGCATTAGCGGCGGCAGTATTACCACGCTAAACTACACAGGCGGCACGCTTGATTTTAAAAACACCACAAAAGTCATAGAAACCCTAAACAATAAGGGCGAATTTGCCCTCGCAAGTGCTGCCACCGTGGGCGCGTTTAGCAATGAAAGCACCGCAAAGACTACCATAAGTGGCTTTAAATTTACCACAAATAGCTTTGCGAATCTTGGCAATTTAATGTTTTCTATGTTTGCAAATGAAATGGGGCAGCTTATAGTTAATGATTATTTTAACAATAACGGCGGCACCGTAACCGTGGATGTCGCGGGGCTAACGGAGTCAAAGCAGATTATCGTTACACAAAATAACGATTTTAGCAAGATAACAGGACTCACCTCCGTTGTTTTCCAAAACCAAGACAGCACGAAAACCTATGAATATAAGGACGGCTGGATAAATGTTACTAGCACAACCACTCAGCCTACTTTTGTTGATATAGCGACAGGACAAAGCGAGGTTGATTTTGACAACAAATCAGGATATAAAGTCTCCGTTACAGGCGGTAGCGTTACAGGGACGCTTACAAACAGAAGTGGGGGCGAGGTTGTTGAGATTTCAAGCGGCAGTGTAAATGGGCTGACAAACGAAAGCGGCGGCAAGGTTACGGCTATAAGCGGTGGCACCATTACCACGCTTGATAACAGCGGCACTATCGCGGACATTTCAGGCGGCACCATAACCACGCTAAATCAAAGGGCAGGCGCCTCGCTTAATATCTCGGCAAACACCGCAAAGATTATGGAGTTAAACAACGAAAGCAGCGATTTGACACTCTCAAATGGTGCTATCAAAAATCTAAACAACAAAAGCGGCGCCACTATCGCGGACATAAACGGCAACACCATAGTTACAAAGCTAACAAACGAGCAAGGCGGCAAAATCACAAAAATGTCGGGCGGTATGTTTAATACAATCAAAAACTATGGCGAGATGGGCGATGTCGTGGGTATCAAAATGGGCTTTAAAGGTGCAAATGGCACTAGCGATGGCATTGAATTTGGAGATAACAGCACACTCCCTGTGCCTAAATTTAGCAACTATAATAGCATAGCCAAGCTCGATATAACTATGGAGACAATTTATAAGCAATATGTATATAAGGGACCTGATTTTCTTAATGATGAAGGTGCCACGATAGGCGAGATTGTAGGCGGAAGCTATGTAAATTTTCACAATTTAGGCAATATAGACACCATTTCAAACGGCACCCTTGGTCTTTATAAAAATTATAGCCACTACGGCGATTTTATAAATGGTGCTACCGGCACTTCTGCATCTAATCCCTCCGCTGCTACAATAGGCAAAATCACAGGCGGCAAATTTAACGCAAAGTTTTATAATCTAAAAAATGCTAGCGTGGGTGAAATTTCGGGTAATGTAACATTTTGGCAAGTGATAGAAAATGCTGGCACCATAGGAAACATAAATGGTGGCACCTTTAAAAAAACGCTCACAAACAAGGACGGCGGTGTGATTAGCAAAATCACAAGCGGCACCATCACCACGCTTGATAACCAAAAGGGCGGCACCATCACCGAGCTTGCGGGCGGTAGCTTCACAAATGATATAAAAAATGCGGGTGAGATTAGCAAAATCTCGGGCAACATTCAAAAAAATATCGCAAACACAGGCACCATAGCCGAAGTTGCAAGCGGTGCAAGCGTGTTAAAGATAACAAACAATGACGCCGCCGCCACTGCGACTATCAAAGGCGGCACGGTTACTACGCTTGAAAACAACAGCGGTGCGGTAAGCCTTGAAAGCGGCGAGATAACAGCACTCACAAATTCAAACGCCGCAAACAAAGTAAATATCAAGGGTGGCAAAGTCGTTACGCTTGAAAACACAGATGGAGCCGTAAGCCTTGAAGGTGGCGAGGTAGGCACGCTAAATTTCACCGCCGGCACGCTTGGCATAACAAGCACAAGTGCTAAAATCGGCACGCTTGATACCAAAGCCGTCCTTGCTAGCCTTGAAAACAAAGGCACTATCGATAAAATTCAAGGAAGCGGCATAACCACGCTTACAAACAGCGGCACCATTAGCGACTCGGTTGCAAATGTCGAAACGCTCACAAACAGCGGTGCTTTAAGTCTTAGCAGTGGCACCGTAACCACACTAAACCTTGACAGCGGCACACTTGCCATAACAGCTGATAGCGCAAAAATCACCACGCTTAATAACAAAATCGCCCTTGGCACGCTTGATAAAGGCGACATTACTACGCTAAACAACGAAAGCGGTGCTAGTGTAAGCATAGCCAAAGCCATTGCGAATGTAAATAACAACGGCGGCACCATCGATGATATAGCGGCTGACATAGGCACAAAACTAACAAATGCTGGGCCTATCACTGCCATTACGAATGGGAATATCGCTGACATTGACAACCAAAGCGGTGCGAGTATCGATGAGATAAAGGGCGGCACCATAACCGCACTCGCAAACAGCGGCACCATAGGCGATATAACAAATGTTAGCGTTACCACACTTACAAACAACAGCGGCGGCGTTGTGGATATCAGCGGCACGCTAAATGGTAAAATCGTAAATAGCGGAACCGTGAATTTTACTATGAAAACCGATAGTAGCATAGGCAAACTCGTGGGCGACTTTGAAAATCAAAGCGGAGGCAAGGTAGGTATAAATGTGCATAATGCCGCACTAGAAAACACCTACACCTTCATCGAGGGCAATCAACAAGGGCTTACAGGCGAGAGCGATTTCATCATCAACAACCCAAATGCGTCTTATTTAACGCTGACATTGAGCGATGATTTTAAAAGCATTACCCTTACCAAGTCCGAAAAATTTGAAGAAGACTTTGGCGGCGGACAAAGCAGCAGCAGTGGCACAAGTCAAATTTCAAATCGTTACGCCCTAGCTTCAAAGCTACTCACAAGCAACGCCGATATAGCAAACACAAGCGCGGTTTCAGACGCCGACAGCTCCATAAAAGAAAGCTATGTCAGCAATCCAAAAGCCATTTTATCAAGCTTCAAAGCAGGTGCAGCCGCTGCCACACCACTAGGAGTGGGCACTATTAGCGCAGGCATAGCCCCAAATGGCTATAAGGCAGATTTAATGAGCAAAGCTTTCAACAAAAAGTCCAAACTGCTAGCCTCCACAGACTTGGTGATGACGGATGGGCTTGAACCCCTAAATCCTTTCGAGGATGAAAGCCTAACCGAACTCTTTGTAACGCCCTTTGGCGGAGGTTTAAGCGGCAACGGCGTTAGCGGCTTTATGGCAGGCTTGAATTTAGGACTTGTCAAAGCCACAAACGACTACGCCATCCAAGGCGTTTTATCTTACGCTTACGGCGACACCAAGCAGGATTTAAGCACCCAAAACACCGACACAGCAGGGCATATCTTTGGGGTAGGCTTTGTGGCGCAGTTTTACCTTGAAAATTTAATCGGCGCAAGTATGGTTGAGGCGGACATTCACGCGAATTTCACGCTTGGAAAATTCAGCCTTGAAAACGCTTGGCTTGCCGATAGCACCTTGAATTCAAGCTCTGATTTCACAAACTATCAAGGCAACATAGGCGCGCAAATAGGTCCTCGCTACTCATACCTAAACGACAAATTAAGCACCAAGATTTTCGTGGGGTTGCAAAATTACTATGAAAGTCAAGGCTCATTTAGCGTGCTTGATTTAAAAAGCGACTCCTACAACGACTACACCTTAAACGGCGTAGCGGGCTTGGAGGAACGCATAATGCTAGGCGAGAGTGCCTTTATCTTTGGGCGTGCGGGCTATGAATTTAGGCTTTACAACTCCACAAAGGAAGTCTTTATGAGGGATGCCACAAACGAGTTAAAGTATGAAAACGCAAGCAACAAGGGCATTTTGACAGCTAACATAGGCGGACAAATTCACGCCGCTGATAGCTTGAAGCTTGGCATAGAGGGCATTTACAAGCACTACAACACAGGGCTTAACTACTTCGGCGGCAGCGTGAATGTGAGGTTTGTGTTTTAAGCGTTTTTGAGCCCTGAGCCTTTGGGCTTGGGGCTTTGCTCCGCGGGCTTTTTTTTGTCTGCGGGGCTTGGCTTGAAATTTAGGCTGAATTTGTAGGATTTGGCTTGAAATTTAAGCTCCGAGCCTTTGGGCTTGGGGGTTTTGGGGCGTGGAATTTGGGATTTTGCCTAAATTTTACAGAAATTCACGCCACTTTGTCATTCTGAGCCTAGCAAGGCTAGGCGAAGAATCCACACTTTAAATTTAGGCATTCTTTGCCATTCGTGGATACTTCGCTGCACTCAGTATGACGGATTATTGTGAATTTTGGCGTGGCTTAAAAAGTCTCGCAATGACGAATTTCTTGTCATTCTGAGCCTAGCAAGGCTAGGCGAAGAATCCACTTTTAAAATTTAGGCATTCTTTGCCATTCGTGGATACTTCGCTGCACCCAGTATGACTGATTATTGTGAATTTTGGTGTGGCTTAAAAAGTCTCGCAATGACGAATTATAGCGTTTTGGCTTTAAATTTCACCTCCCCCGCTGAGAATCCACAGCCTTGTTGTGCTCCGCGGCGTTTGTGGTAAAAATGTGCCGACAAAGCGTTCCGTCAGCCTTGCAGGTGCTTTTATCGCGCATAAAGTAGAGGTAGTCGGTTTTTGCAGGCGAAATGGCGGCTTTTATGGCGTCTAGCGAGACATTGCACACGGCTTCTTTGGGCAAACCGCTGAATTTATAGGTGTTGTAGTGGCTTTCGTCCGTGCGGATGCGCTCGGGCGTGATTTTGGCGTGCGAGTGCAGCCCGTAGTTTAGCGTGCCGTCCATTTGCAGCTTCATCCCGAGTTTTAGGCGATTTTTGATAACTGATGAAACCATTGCCATTTCGTCATTTGCGGCGGCTTCTTTTTGAATCACCGAGGCGATGATGACCCACTCGTGCCATTTTTTCTCGTTATACTCGCCAAAAAGCTTTTGCGAGGCTTGTTTGAAGGCGTTTTGCGAGTATTTTAAAAGAAGTTCCACAAGCATTTTTTCGTTTATGCCCTTTGGGATTTTGTAAGTTTCGGGGTAAAATAGCCCCTCATCGTAGCTAGCTTGGGCTTTGTAAGCCTGCCAGAGCTTGTTTTCGTCTAAATTTAACTGCGCGGCAAGCTGCCTGAAAAACACCGCTGTGGTTTCGCCGGGTATCAGCGTAACGCCCACTAGGGCTGCTTTTGCGCGAGTTAGCTTGTGTAAAAACTCGCCGCGGTTGAGTTTGCCCTCGCCTATGTCTATCCAGCCTGCTTGTGGGCTGCCTAGAATTCGCAGGGCGAACAAGTCGATTTTGCTCATCTTTGAATTTTCATTATCTAAATTTGCTATAATTTCGCGTATGGAGCCTTGCGGCACAAACACCACAGCCTCGCTTTTAAAGGGCAGTGCGAGGTAGTAAAGCGTGGAAATAACGAGCATTAGAAAGAGGGCGAGTATGAAAAAAAAGATATTTTGGGCTTTGGCGGTATTTTTTAGCATAGTCCTTGTCCTTTTCATCGTCCTAAAAGTCGGTTTCAGCATAGATGGCGTGCAAACACACCTCTTTAACGCGAGCAAATTATACATAAAATTAGACACAAAACTTACCCTAAAAGCGCAAAAAATCGAAATTTTAGCCCCACAAGACACAAATTCGAGCTTTGAACTGCAAGAGTTGCACAAAATCGTCCATCAGTTACGATATATTTACCTTTTGTTTGAGGAAATCAGCGTAGAAAATTTGCGACTTGGCGGGCAGAATGTGGCTTTGAGCCTTAAAAATAGGGAATTTAGCGCCGCAAACGAGCATTTTGCCCTGCGACTTAGCGTGGATAGGAACAAAAATATCATACACGCGGACATTAAAGAGCTGATTTTAAAGGGCTTGGAGGCAAATGCGAGTGCGCATTTTGCCATAGATACTAGAAATGAGCTTTATTTTTTGAGCGGGGAGCTCAATTCCACGGCAAATAACTTTGATTTCGCCCTAACTTACAGCCCGCAAGAACTGAAATTCGCCGTTGAAAATGTCGAAATTTACGACATTAGGGGCATTTTTGACTATCTAAAACGCAATGAGATTGATTTGGGCAAAAATGTCCCGCTGTGGATGGGGCAAAACGCCGTGGCACAGCACTATCATTTGGATTTTTTGCAAGGGGCTGTGGCGTTTGGCAAGGCGGTTAAAATTACCGCACTTGAAGCAAAAGGTTTCGCGGAGGGGCTTGTGGTAAGGCTTGGCAAGGGCGTGGAGGACATTAAAATCCCCTTTGTGAGCCTAAATTTAGCAAAAAACAGGCTTGATTTTGATTTTAACGAGGCTTATTTTAACGGCAAAAATTTGGGCGAGAGTGAGATTTTTATCTACGACATTACCGACACCAAAAAGGCGGGAATCAGCCTAAATATCAAGTCTAGCGAGCTTATGCTAGATAAAAAAATGCTAAATTTGCTTGAAAATTATGGCATAAAAGTGCCGCTAATGCAGCTTTCGGGTTCTTTAAAAAGCGATTTTAGCATAAAGTTGCCCTTTTCAAACCCCGCAAACAACGAGCACAGCGGCGAGTTTGTGCTAGAAAATGCTAAATTTGACAAGGCGAATTTGCTCGCCCACAGGGGCAGGGTGAGGCTTGATAACGGCAGGCTTTGGCTTGAAAATTTCCGCGCGAGCAATGAATTTCTCGTGGCTGATTTAAACGCGAGCTTTGATTTAAAGGCGCACAACGCGGTTTTTGACACTCAAATTCTGCGCCTTTATTTTGAGAATTTGCTAAATTTCGGCGATGAGAGTGTTAAATTAAATTTATCCTACAAGGATGAAATTATTTTAAGCTCGGCTGAGTGGGGGTTAGCGATAGATTTAAGCAAGGGGCTTGGCATAAAAAGCAGCAAACTTATCAAATTCAAGCCCCACTCGCCGCTGCTGCAAGGGCTCGGGGTGCAAAATGTGGCGAGTTTTGATTTAAGCACTCAGGACTTTGTGAATTTTGACATAAACGCCCGTGGCGTGAGCTTTAAGAATGATTTTGTGCGCACAAACGGCGAGCCTTACGAGAGCGATGACATTTTTGTGCAAAAAAGGGGCGAAAATATCGCGGTTCGCACGGCTAGCGGCTTGCTTGGCGTGCGGCTGCGTGGCGATTTCATCGATATAGATGCCAAAAATTTATCCTATCGCCTCAAAGAACTAGGCTCGGTAAGCACCGTGCAGGGCTACAATGTGAATTTAAGGGCTAGCAACCTCGCACTTTTCTTGGAGGAATACGAAAAAACCCTGCGTTTTGACAGCCTGAATTTAAGGCTTTTGGAGGGAAATTTAGACGCGAACGCCACGGCAAATAAAGCAAAACTCACACTTAAAAAAAACAAAAAGCGTTTAAAGCTCGACTACACGGGCATTGATGATAAGATAGTAAATGAATTTATGCGCAAGAATTTGGTGCAAAATGGCAGCTTTGCGGTGCATATTGACGGGGCTAGCGAAAAGGGCTTTGAGGGCAGGATAGTGCTGAAAAACACGCATTTTAAGGACTTTCGCTTTCACAATCAGCTCATTTCCTTCATCGACACCATCCCAAGCCTCGTGCTTTTCAAAAGCCCTACTTTCAACGAAAAGGGCTTGAAAGTCAAGGAAGGCGCGATAATTTTCACGCGCTCAAACCGCAATCTCGCCATAAACGCGCTCACTTTCAACGGCGATAGTGTCGATGTGCTGGGCATCGGCAACATTGACTTAGAGGCGAGCCGCCTAAAATTAGAGCTTGAACTCAGGGCGCTTAAATCCACAAGCGAAGCCATCGCGAAAGTGCCGCTAGTAAATCAAATCATACTCGGCAAGGACCGCGTAATCTCCACGCAAGTGCTAGTGGGCGGGACTCTCGAAGAGCCTAAATTTGAGACTCAAATCATCAAAGAAGCCATTAGCCTGCCCTTTAACCTGCTTAAAAACATAATCGAAATCCCTGCGATGTGGTTTAGGTAAAAGTCGCGTTTTAAACATAAATGAAATTGTGCAAAATGACAAAAAATTCAGCACCTTTCAAAAAACGCACCCCAAAAAGTGTGAAAATTTGTAACATTTTGTAAATTTTTAAGCAAAAATTCCTTGTAAGCAAATTTTTTGTTGTATAATTTTTGCAAATTTTCACAAAAAGGACGAAAAATGACCTACACACTCACCGATGAGTCCCCAGCACTCGCTACTTACTCGTTTTTGCCCATAGTCAAAGCCTTTTTGGGCGCAGCTAAAATAAATATGCAAACCGCTGATATATCGCTGTCCGGGCGCATTTTAGCCGCTTTTAGCGAATTTTTAGACGAAAAGCAGCGCGTGAGCGATGATTTAGCCGCACTTGGCGAGCTAGTAAAGCAGCCAGACTGCATTCTCATTAAGACTCCAAACATTTCAGCCTCTATCCCACAGCTAAAAGCGGCGATTAAAGAGCTGCAAAACAAGCACTACGCGCTGCCTGATTACCCTGATGAGCCGCAAAGTGCGCAAGAAAGGGAGGTTAAGGCGCGTTATCAAAAGGTGCTTGGTTCAGCCGTAAATCCTGTTTTGAGGCAGGGAAATTCAGACCGCCGCTGCACTAGGGCAGTGAAAGAGTATGCTAAAAACAACCCCTACAAAGTCGTGCCTTTCGCGCAAGGCTCGAAAACTAGGGTTTCGTATATGAATGGGGGCGATTTTTACTCAAACGAAAAGGCGGTTTTGCTGAGCCAAAACTGCACCGCAAATATCGAATTTATCGGCGAAAACGGCGCAAAGAGCGTTTTGAAAGAGGGCTTGAAGCTCGAAAAAAACGAGATTTTGGACGCTTCTTTTATGAGCGCAAAAAAGCTAGATGAGTTTTACGCCGCTCAAATCGCACTTTGCAAGCGTGAAAGCTTGCTTTTGAGCCTGCATTTAAAGGCTACGATGATGAAGGTTAGCGACCCTGTGATGTTTGGGCACTGCGTGAGGGTGTATTTTAGCGCGCTTTTTGATGAATTTAAGGACGAATTTGCAAGGCTTGGAGTGAATGAAAACAACGGCGTTAGCGAGCTTTTGAGCAAAATCGAAAATTCGCCCAAAAAGAGTGAAATTCTTACAAAATACAACGAAATTTTAGCAAATTCAGCCCCGCTTTCTATGGTAAATTCAGAAAAAGGCGTTACGAATTTACACATTCCAAGCGATGTTATAGTGGATGCCTCTATGCCTGCTATGCTAAAAAATGGCGCGAAACTTTGGGATAAAAACGGCGAAAGCCGCGATACAAACGCTTTAATCCCTGATAAAACCTACGCCACAATTTACGAGGCGGTTTTGCAGGATTTGCACGCAAACGGCACGCTAAATCCTAGCACGCTTGGCAGTGTGTCAAATGTCGGACTAATGGCTCGCAAGGCGCAAGAGTATGGCAGCCACGACAAAACCTTCATCGCCAAAGAAAAGGGCGTGTTTCAAATCGTAACACAAAATGGCGAAATTTTGCTCTCTCAAAATGTCGAAAAAGGCGATATTTTTAGGGCTTGCGAGGCGAAATTTGACGCGATTTTAAATTGGATAGATTTAGGGTGTGAGCGGGCAAAAACTAGCGGCGAAGAGGCGATTTTTTGGCTTGATAATGAACGTGCGAGCGATAAAATAATGATAGAACTTGTCAAAAATCGTCTCAAAGAAAAGGGCGAAAATCTAGCCATTTTAAGCCCCAAAGAAGCCTGCTTAAAGAGCCTTGAAATCATCAGGGCTGGCAAAAACACCATTAGCATCACGGGAAATGTTTTGAGAGACTATCTCACCGACCTTTTTCCCATTTTGGAGCTGGGAACTAGCGCGAAAATGCTCAGCATAGTGCCTATGCTAAATGGCGGGGCTATGTTTGAGACGGGTGCTGGTGGCAGTGCGCCAAAGCAAGTCGAGCAGCTACTAAATGAAAATCATTTGCGCTGGGATAGCCTTGGGGAGTTTTTGGCACTGCAAGCGGCTTTGGAATTTTATGCTACCAAACGAAACAACCATAAGGCAAAAGTGCTTGCCGAATGCCTAGATGAAGCCATCGGCAAGTGGTTAGAGGCTGGCAAAGCCCCGTCCCGCAAGGTTGGCGAGGATGACAACCGCACGAGTCATTTTTATCTCGCACTTTTTTGGGCAGAAAATCTTGTGAGACAAGCGAATGAAAAGGAAATTCAAGGAATTTTCAGCGAAATTTTTAGCAAACTTAGTGAAAATGAGGAAAAAATTCACAATGAATTCATCGCCGCACAGGGCGTGGGTGTGAAT
>CAVJSG010000046.1:0-11624 GCA_963651895.1 Campylobacteraceae bacterium | reverse complement strand
GGCAAATTCAATGTAAAATTCACTCGAAACTAAAACCAAAACAAAATTTACAAAAAAGTAAAATAAATTTACAAAGCTAAAATAAATTCACAAAAAATAAAAAACAAATTTTGTAAAAAAACAAACCCAAAAAAGGAAACCCAAAATGCAAGACAATGTCAAGCACCTTTCGCTTATCAAAGGCTGGTTGCGTAATGATAATATCAAAAATTACGCTTGCGACATACAGGATGAAATCGCCAAAATCAAGGGCATAGACACGGGCGAGCTGGCGGCTTTTGTGAGTGCGGGTGAGCGCTCAAAGGCGGCGCAGCTGGCAAAGGCACTGTGGCAGGACGCTTTAAGCGAGTGGGCGGCGAGTTTTGCGAGCCTTGCGTGGCTGGATAAAATCATCGCTTGGGCTGATGAGCTGGGGCTTACGGACAAGGAAGTGCCGCGCGATAAGTTTGAGCTACTGGCGCAGTGGGCGTTTTGGTTTGGTGTGGGCGGGGATATGAACGCTGTGCCGAGCCTGCCGAGCGAGTTTGCGAACTTTAAGTGGCTGGAAGGGCTGAGCTTTGATTGCTGCGGCTTGCGCAGCTGCCCTGAATTCATCGGCGAGTTTGAGGATTTGAGGTGGCTGACTATGGACAGCACCCACCTAAGCGAGCTGCCACAGGGCTTTGCGCGACTTCAAAGGCTTGAAGAGCTGTTTTTGTGCGATGGCGAATTCACGCAAGTGCCGCTGCCGCTGTGCGAGCTAGTGGGACTTGAACGGCTGCATTTATATGAAAATAAAATCAGCACTCTGCCCGATGAAATGTCGAATTTACAGGGCTTGGACACGCTTTCGCTGGGCGAGTGCAAATTCACAAAATTTCCCGCTGTGGTGTGCAAACTTGCGAATTTAGGGGAGCTGGGGCTTGATAATAACGCCATTTCTAGCGTGCCTGAGAGCATTTGCGAGCTTAAAAAGTTGTGGGATTTAAGCTTGGAACATAATGCCATAAAAGCCCTGCCCGACACGCTTTGTGAGCTCTCGCGCTTGGAGTGCTTGGATGTCAGCTCAAATCAGCTCGCCGCACTGCCTGCTAATATCGATAAAATGGCGAGTTTGCGCTCTTTGTGCCTTAACTCAAATCGCCTCACTGCGTTGCCCGACACGCTTTGCGGGCTTGAAAATTTAAAGAGCGTAAGCCTTCAAAACAACGCTTTTGTCGAGTTTCCGCGCGTGCTTTTGGGGCTAAAAAAGCTCGAAAATTTACGCATAGACGCCAAACTCGTGGATAACAAAATTCGCAAAGAGCTTGAAAAAATGGGGGTTGAGGTGGAGTTGGGATGAGGTTTAAAATTTTAAGATTTTAAAAAGTGTTGAAATTTACTTTATGTCATTGCGGGATTTTGCGTTTGCGTTAGCAAAAGCGTCCGCACAAAGTGCTGACTCGCGTCAGCGCAAATCCACAGCCTGCCCTTTGCCATTTTAAAAAAAGCGTAAATTTAAGTAGCGTTTTCAAAAATATCAAAATTAAACAGCATTTCCAAGTATGACTACGCCACGCTTCGCGCAGTTGCACTCGCTTAAAATGACGAACTACTCCGCACCTTTCTCGCACCACTTGAAAAAACACGCTCGCAATGGCGACATTTTCGTTTCTCGTGCCAAATTTTTAACTAAATCTACCACAAATCCCCAAAAACCCATATCCAAATTTATCACAAAATTTACCCAAAATTCCACCCCAAATTTCTCGCCCATAAATTACACATACACCATTTTTCGCTAAAATTCGCCAAAGTCATTTTTAGGATAAAAAATTGCGAACCTTACTCATTTTACGCGGCAACTATTTTAACGGACAAAAACTTTTCGTGGCTGAAAACCGCCTCACGCCCTATACGCTCGACATCGAGGAGCTACGATTCCTAGCGGGCGGCTACAAGGTGCTGAGCAATGGCTACAAAAGCCTTGATTATCGCAACGAGAGCGAGATTTTGAAAACGCTTTTTGACTTCTTGCAGCTGCGTATGAAAAAGGGCGAATTTTGTGTCGTCAATGCCCCAAACGCCAGCGTTTCGCTGCTAAAAGAGTATAAGGATTTAGCCGACAAACACCGCTACAAGCTTTATATCATCGAGTTTGACGCCCTAAATTTAGACGAGTGCAAGCAAAAAAACCTCGCATTAGCCGAGCAAAGCGGCATTTTCATCCCCGAGCACATTCTCGAAGCCATCGCCCACTCATTAAGGCAGGACAAAGTGCCCAAGAAATACGCGCTTTTGTCGCCCCAAGAGTGGCAAAACGCCCTATACAAGCCAAGCAACCTCAACGCATACAAGAAAATTCACCACATCGGCGACATACAAGGCTGTTTTAGCGCGCTAAATAAGGCTGTGGGGAAGGTTAAAAAGGATGAATTTTATGTATTTTTGGGCGATTATATCGACCGCGGCCTTGAAAACGACAGGGTTGTGAAATGGCTTCTCAAAATCAAAGACTGCGAAAATGTCGTGCTTTTGGAGGGCAACCACGAGCGACACCTCATAAAATGGGCAAACGGCGAGCCCACGAACTCCAAAGAATTCAGCGAAAATACGCTTAAAGATTTTCGGCGCGGCAAAATCACGCCCGCGGACGCTAAAAAACTCTGCGCACGCCTAAAAGAGTGCTTTTGCTATGAATTTGAGGGCAAAATCGTGCTGTGCTCGCACGGCGGGCTGAATTTTATGCCCAAAAGCCCGCAGGAACTGAGCTTCATAGCAAGCGAGGACTTGATAATGGGCGTGGGAACCTACGAGGAAAGCAAACTCATCGCCGAGCAGTTTTGCCAAAACGCCCCAAGCAACGCATATCAGCTTTTTGGGCACCGCAACCGCCAAAAGCTGCCCGTGCAAATCGCCTCGCGCGTGTTTTTGTGCGAGGGCAAGGTCGATGCGGGCGGCTTTTTGCGCGTGGTTAGCCTTAGCAAAAACGGCTTTGAGTGCAGGGAAATAAGGAATTTGGTGTATAAAAAGTAGTTTTTTTGCTGCAAGGGTTTGCAAATAGTCCTTGTAATGGCAAATTTTCACGCAAATTTGGGAAAAATTCATTAAATTTTAATGGTTTTTTGGGAAAGAATCAATTTTTTAAAAATGGCAAATGACATAGTTTTTTGGAGTATGACTATGCTATGTGGTTTTTTCAAAACCGTTCGCAACAACAAATTATCCTACGCCTTTGCGTGCCTTGTGAAAAGGGTGAATTTTTTGGAATTTTGTGGATTATTTCGGCGTGTGCCACGCCTCACAATGATGAAATTCCTTGAATTTTTCCCAAAAAAGCAAAAATTCACGGAATTTTGCAAAATCCACAAATTCCCGTGAATTTTTCTAAAAAATGGGACGAAAATTCACGCCAAAAACGCACTGAACGCACATAGTGGATTGCTTCGGCGTTTCACGCCTCGCAATGACGGCACACACTAAAAATTAATGCCAAAGCCAAATTTCACGCGAAATTTGCCAAAAATTCAAACTAAAAATTCACGGAATTTCGTCATTCTGAGCGGAGTGCGGTAGCACACAGCGAAGAATCCACGACTAGTAAAAATGCTTAAATTTAAAGTGGATTCTTCGCACTCGCTACGCTCGGCTCAGAATGACAGGTCTTGCAATGACGAAATTCCGTGAATTTTATTTTAAAAAACAGAAAATTCCTACTATTCCAGCTCGAATTCCGCGATTTCATTGAAATTTAAATAGCGGTAAATTTCAGCCTTTCGTGCATCATCCAAGCATTCATTGACTATGGCAAGGTATTCGGCGACGCTTGGCAGCCGTCCTAAAATCGCGCAAACCGCTGCTAGCTCGGCACTTCCTAGATAAACCTTCGCGCCCATTCCCATTCTGTTGTCGAAATTTCGCGTAGAAGTTGAGAAAACCACGGCGCCATCGGCGACTCGTGCTTGATTGCCCATACAAAGCGAGCAACCGGGCACTTCTATGCGAGCCCCAGCCGCGCCAAACACCGCGTAGTAGCCCTCGGCGGTTAATTGCGCCTTGTCCATTTTCGTGGGCGGCACCACCCAAAGCCGTGTTTTTAGCGCCCCGCGCCCGCGCAGAATCTCGCCCAAAGCCCTGTAATGCCCTATATTTGTCATACACGAGCCCACGAAAACCTCGTTTATCTCGTGTGGGCGGGCGGTGTCGGCGAGCACCTCGCTTAAAGTCGCCACATCGTCAGGGTCGTTCGGACAGGCTAAAATAGGCTCTTTGATGGCGTTTAAGTCGATTTCAAGCGTGTAGGCGTAGTTTGCGTTAATATCGGCGCGCAAAAGCGTGGGCTTTTCGAGCCACGCACGCATTTTTTCCGCTCTACGCGCGAGCGTTCGAGCATCCGCATAACCTGCTTTTATCATAGCCTCGATGAGAGCGACATTTGAGCGCACATACTCGCTAACGCTCTGCTCGCTTAAATCCACGCTACACGCGGCAGCACTGCGCTCCGCGCTCGCATCGCTTAGCTCGAAAGCCTGCTCCACCTTTAAATTCGCCAAGCCCTCGATTTCCAAAATCTTGCCGGCGAAAATGTTTTTCTTGCCCCTTTTTTCCACGCTTAGCACGCCATTTTTAATGGCATAGTAAGGAATGGCATTTACCAAGTCGCGCAGGGTAACGCCGGGCTGCAACTCGCCGCGAAATCGCACCAGCACGCTTTCAGGCACATTCAAAGGCATAGCCCCCGTAACCGCCGCAAACGCCACCAGCCCGCTGCCCGCAGGAAAGGAAATGCCGATGGGAAAGCGTGTGTGCGAGTCCCCACCTGTGCCCACGGTGTCGGGCAGCACAAGGCGATTTAGCCACGAGTGGATGACGCCGTCTCCGGGCTTTAACGCCACGCCGCCGCGACTCGTCATAAAGTGCGGCAGAGTCCTGTGAAGCCCAGAGTCGCTGACTTTGGGGTAGGCTGCGGTGTGGCAAAAGCTTTGCAGCACCAAATCCGCGTTAAATCCCAGCGATGCGAGTTCCTTTATCTCATCGCGCGTCATCGGTCCTGTGGTGTCCTGCGAGCCAACTGTCAGCGTGCGCGGCTCGATATACATACCAGCTCTCACGCCCTCCACGCCGCAAGCCCTGCCAAGCATCTTTTGCGCCAGCGTGTAGCCGCCGCTTTGCGTTTCGGGCTGCTTTGGTTTGATGAAAATGCTTTCAGGCTCTAAATTCAGGGCTTCGCGAGCCTTCGCGCAAAGTCCGCGTCCGATGATGAGCGGAATTCGCCCGCCCGCGCGAACCTCGTCCAAAAGGGTGTTTGGAGCAAATTCGAATTTAGCCACCACCTTGCCAGACTTGGTGATTTCGCCCTTGCGCGTGTGAATTTCAAACTCATCGCCCATTTCAAGCGCGCTTACATCGCAAACTATGGGCAGTGCGCCGCTGTCTTGGGCGGTGTTGTAGAAAATCGGCGCGATTGTCGAGCCCAGCACGATGCCCCCGCTGCGCTTGTTTGGCACGCCTTTGATGTCCGCGCCCAAGTGCCACTGAATCGAGTTTATCGCGGACTTGCGGCTTGAGCCCGTGCCTACGACATCGCCCACATACGCAATTTGCCGCGAGCTTTTTTTAAGCTGAGCGATTTTTTCGAGGCTGCCCGGCTGCCTAGTTTTGAGCATCGCCTGCGCGTGAAGTGGGATGTCGCTGCGCGTGAAGGCGTCCCCAGCGGGGCTTAAATCGTCAGTGTTTGTCTCGCCCGCTACCTTAAACACCACGCACTCGATGATTTCGGGCAGTTCGGGTTTGTCTAAAAACCACTGCGCCTGCGCCCAACTCTGCAAAACCGCTTTGGCGTGGGGGTTTGAGGCGGCTAACTCTTTTATAGTGTCGAAATCATCGTGGATAAAAATGATTTTAGCTAGCTCGGCTGCGGCGCGTTCGGCGGTTTCGGGGCGTTTTAGGGCTTCGATTAGCACCTTAACATTGTAGCCGCCAAGCATTGTGCCAAGCATTGCTAGGGCGCGGTTTTTGTCGATTTTAGCGCATTTTATCTCGTCATTTAGGACTTTGGCTAGGAATTCACACTTCACAAGTGCCGCTTCATCGACTCCGGGGCTTACGCGGTTTTCTAAAAGCCCTACTAGCTCGTCATTTGGCTCTTTTGCGAGCAGCTCGCATAAGGCTTGGCACTGCTCTTTGTTTAGCGGCAGTGGCGGGACATTTTGCGCGGCGCGCCCTGCGACTTGGGCTTTATACTCGGTTAGAAACGACATTTTTAATCCTTTGTGTTATAATTGCGCAATAATTTTAACCAAAAAAGGCAAAAAAATGTTTAAAATTCGCTTTCGTCTGCCAAAATCGCTGGGCGGTGTTACGCATTTGCTACTGCGAAGCGATGGCAGGGTGCTTACAAGTGCTGAATTTATGGGCTTGCGAGGGGGTAAATTCGAATTTGGGCGCGATAAATTCGCTGTGAGCGAAAAATGGACTGAATTTGGCGAGAAATTTGGCGAATTTGGGGCGGATAAATTCGAATTTGAGGAAAATTCGTGCGAAATTTTAGAGCAGGCGCGAGTGGAGCTTGGGGCGTATTTTGCGGGGAATTTGCGCGAATTTCGCACGCCTTTGGCAGAATTTGGTAGCGAGTTTGAACGCCGTGTTTATAGGGCTTTGCGCGAGATTCCTTATGGGCAGAGTGCGACTTACTCGCAAATCGCGGCTAGGGTAGGGCGGGCAAAAGCCGCTCGCGCCGTGGGAAACGCAAACGCCAAAAACCCGCTGCCCATTTTCGTGCCTTGCCACAGGGTAGTCGCGGCGAACGGACTTGGCGGATACAGCGGCGGCGCAGGGCTTGCGGGCACTGACCCGCTTGAAATCAAACGCTTTTTGCTAAAACTCGAAGGCGTGGATTTGAGGGGTTTTTAGATAGTTTAATATGGTTTAAGTTATAAAGGCTAAAAGAGCTATCGCAAAATCTGATAGCTTGGCGAATTTTTGTCATAAGCCTCGTTGAATCATTAGGAAAATCCTAATAGTTCAAAGGATTGCTAGATTATTGCTTTTTTTGTAAGGTTGAGCTTTTGGCTAGCTAAATTTCATCGGCGATTAAGGAGTAGAGTTTGTAGATTAAATTGTCTATTTGTTTTTCCAATTCGCTGGTGTCAGCTTTCCTTTGCCTTTAAATTTACTTCATCAAATTCACAACCTCTCCTTGCGATTTTTGAATTTTGTGAATTTATTTCGGAAATGGGTAATTGCTCATATAAATAAGTTTGAATTTCGGGGAATACCGTTTCTTTTTTCAATGTGAATTTTTTGCGGTAATAAAAATTTAGCAAATTTGAATTTAAAAGCCCCAAAATGAATTTAGAACTATACTTGCTATTTGTGATTTTTATACCATAAATGTTTTTCGTAAATGCAAATTTTTCGCTTGACATACAAGCACTCAAACGATTATCCACTCGCCTTAAATAAATCAAATTTTCGCTGTCAAAAAATCCGCTCAACCTTTGTATATCTTTTAAAGAAGTATCCACAAAAGTTTCATTCCACTTGATAATATAGGCTTTTATATCCTCGCCTAGCAAAATTTTCATTCCATTTTTAAAGCCTTTTATAAATTTTTTGCCATATTCTGCCCCACGCTTTGTTTGCATAATGGATTTTAAAGGCGTTGTGTTTTGACAAATTTTATCGAGCAAAGCAAGCAAGGTTTTATCTATGTTAAAAACAATTTCACATTTAGAATTCCTTAAAAAGTCGTTTTTATCGACATTGCCTATAAAATGAAAAACTTTGCCGCTTTCTTTGTAATGCTCTATGATATTTTGTTTTGGACTACAAAGTTGAAATTCGCTTATGATATTTTCGGTTACCGCCTTGTCAAAAGGATTTGTTTCAGCCAAAGACAATAAATTCACGGAATTTAAAAAATACTTTCTCATTTTTTCGCAGTTTTTATTCACAAGCCAAAATCTTGGAGTGATAAAGCTTAAAAATCCATTCGCCTTAACGAGCTTAAAGCCCATTTCAAAAAACATTGTGTATAAATCGCTAGCCCATTGATATTGCGGATAATCTCTCTCATCTTTTACGACATAAGGCGGATTTCCTATAATCAAATCAAAGCCTGTGAAGTCGCCATTTTCGTTTAAAAGCTCGGGGAATTCAAAACGCCATTCAAGGGGCTTGTTGCTTTCTAGGTTGAAAATGCTTTCATAGTCCTTTTTAAGTGCGGCAAATTCAGCCCTCGCCTCGTTTTCGTCAAAGTCAAAAAACCCAAAGCCCTGCGATATATAAAGGCTTAAATTCTCATCATCTTTTGCCAAAAAATTGCCGTATTTTTTCGAGTATGCCTCGCATTTTTTCTCAAAGGCTTTGATTTCTTTTTTGAATTTGTCCGCAAAACAAAAGGTGCGAAAACTCTCTTTGAGTGCCTTTATCTCTTTTTCTATGCGGGTTTTATCATCGTAAAAGCCCTCTTTGTAGTCCTTGACGGCGATTTTGTATTTTTTGATGCGTTCTTTTATGTTTGGATAATGCGTAAGGGAGCGTTCTAGCTCGAAATAGCTTATGAGCGAGTTGCCGCATTTAATGTTTATGTCAATATTTGGCAGGGTTTGCATTTGATGAATTTCGCTGCCTAATTCTAAGTCGTAATTCTCATCGCCGCTTTGCAAATAGTAGGAATTTTTAAGCAATTCTATCCACAAACGCAGGCGGCAAATCTCCACGCTGTTTGGGTTTATATCCACGCCGAAAAGGTTGTTTTCAATGATATTTCGTTTTAGCTCGAAAAGTGCTTTTTGGATTTGCTGTGCCTTGTTTGTGCCGCTGTGCTCGTAGGCAAAATCCTCGATGATGATTTCCTCATTTTGCAGGATAAGCGTGGTGTTTTTGACGGCAAAAAGCCCTAAATCATAGTGAATTTTTACCATTTGATTTAGCACGGCTGCCATAAAATGCCCACTGCCCACGGCTGGGTCGCAGATGCGAATGTCGTTTAAAATGCCTTTGTAGTGGGCTTTGATTTTGGTTTCGTTTGCCCTATCTTTGCGGCATTTTCTTTGAATTTCGTTTTCTATGTCGTCAAGGCTTTGGCAGTTCCACTCGGGTTCTTTTTCGTTGAATTTTTGCAAAACCACTTTTTCAAGGCTTTCGCGGCACATATAAGCCGTGATGAAGCTTGGCGTGTAGTAGCTGCCCTCTTTGTAGGCGTTTAGGCGCTCAAAAACATTGCCAAGCACGCTTGCGCTGATGAGGGTGTCGCTTTCAAATTCCTCGCCGCTGCCAAAGTCGTATTTGTCAAGGAATTCTAAAAGGTATTTTAGGGTGTTTTTGCGCTGTTTGGGGGCTTCTTTGTTTTTTTTGGTTTCTGCTGTTACTAGCTCGGCGGTGTCGCTTAGTTCGCTGATGAGAATTCGCTCTTTGTCGTCCTTTGCAAAGAGTGATGAATTTAAGTAGGGTAGATGATTGAATTTTTCATAGATTGGCGAGCTTTCTTGCCTGTAAATTTGTGAATTTATGTCTTTGTTTGGGTTTGGTTTTTTGTTGAAAATGTCAAAAAAGAGTGAATTTAGGGTGTCGAAATTTTGAATTTTGCTTGAATTTAAAAAGCGCACGGAGCTTTGCTGCTCTTTGTTTGGGGCGAAGCGGATGAGGTTTGCCTCCACTAGCTTTAAAAATAAGATGCGATTTAGCCAAATGATGATATGAGAGATGACTCTTTCATCGCATTCTTGGGCGTTTGCTGAATTTTGCGTGGCGTTTTCGCTGTCAAGTGCGTTTTGCGCGCTGTCGCCGTTAAATGTGTTTTTCGCGTTTTTGCCAAATTCGCTTGGGAATTTTTCACTGAGTTTGTTTGCGATAAGCTCGTAAAAAGAGCCTATATCTCCGCTTGGGGAGAGCTTGTTTTTGACGGATTTTAGCCCTAAAATGTGAAGTAAATGTAAGTAAAAATTTTCGTTGATTTGCGCCTTTTCTTTTTTGAATTTAGCGAGCAAAAATTCAGGCGAAAGGGCTTTGTAGATGGGTTTTAGGGCTTTGTAAATTTTCTTTGGTAGTTTGAATTCTTGGGCTTTGTCCGCGTTTTTTGTGTCGCTTTTTGTGAATTTTTTGGTAGCTGCTTTTAGGGGGTTAAAATTTTCGATTTCTAGTGTATGTTTGAAGTCTTTTAAATTTAAGTGAAGTGGCGTGAGTTTTGGCTCGTCAAAAAGGTGGGATTTTGGGATTTTTTGCGTGAATTTTTCATAGGCTTGGGTGTCTAAAAAGTCTCCAAGCACCTTGTAAAAATCTTGGTTGTTTTTTGTTGAATTTTAGTTGTAGGTTTGAAAGTTTGAAATAAAACTTTAAAAAATGCTTTGAAAAATCAAAGAGTTTTTGAAATTTTTGTCAAAACCTTAAAACTTTTTTCAAAGGATTTTCAAACCTAGCAAAATTCTAGCTGAAATTAGCAAAAAGTCTTGTGCATTTGCTACATAATTTCGATTATAAAAAAATTTGTTGTGGATTACAAAGTCGAGGTCATCAATACGCTTGGCACGACAGCTGAAAAAAGCGTTGAGACTGGCGGGGGCAAAAGTGGCGAGCTGTATCACCAAGAAAGCGATTTCAAAAAGGCTATACAAGAACACCTTTCCAAAGAATTAATCGACGAAAATTTGAAGTTGCTTGCTGAAAGGTGCTTATGGTAAATTTACGCAGACAAGCACGGTTAAGGTGATAAATTCTATACTTTACAAACACAGCTGCAAAGATTGCAAGAGTGAGAGCGAAGTTCAGTGTAGTAGTGTTATGACAAGAGCGAGCATAGGTGCGATGGTTACAGTTGCGCTAATGGCATTGTTGCGGATGGTAGTAGCAGACAAGAAATTTGCAAATGGTGCAGAGGTTTGGGAATAACTAGGTGTAGCAGTTGCAATGGTACAGACTTTTTTAATTGCAAAAAATATAATTTATCAGGCATTGTAACCTGCACCACTTGTGATGACGCTAGTGAAGTAACACAGATAGCCAAAATTTGCGTTACAACCACACCCAAATACACCATAAACTACCTTGAAAACGCCGATGATAAAATCAAACAAATTATCGACAAATATATCACAAGCAACAACGCCGATATATCAAATACCACTCGCGCCGAGTTAATGGCGGATGAGATACTTGGCATAGTCAAGGCTAAACGAAATGCACTTATAATGAAGGTCGTGCTTGGTGTCATAGGCGTTTTGGCTGTGCTTGGGGCTGCGTGGTATTTTTTTTAGGCAATGCTGAAAAATTAACACCGCAAAGGCAAAGTGTAAGCACTGCGCAAACAAGGCAAATTCCACCACCACAGTCACAAACACAGCCTGTCGTGCCAAGTGAGCCAAGAGTAAATATGAGTTCTAGTGCAAATTCTAACCGCACCGAATGAAAACAATGTGCAAAGTGCGATAAAACCGAGTTTTGACTGCGCAAAGGCTAGTAGCAACACCGAAAAGCTAGTGTGTAGCGATAGTGAGCTAGTGGGGCTGGATTTGGTGCTCTCGAACGCCCCGCCTATGTGCACCGAGCTGTATTTGGCGAAGTCGATTATCATCTTATGAGGCTTGGGATTTGGTCAAACAGCGCTGTGGTAAAGTCCATCATCACATTCATCATCCACGGCATAAGGAAAATCAGCACCACCACGA
>CAVJSG010000045.1:0-12057 GCA_963651895.1 Campylobacteraceae bacterium | reverse complement strand
GCCAAAGGCGTGAATTTATGGGAATTTTCAAAAGAATTCACACTTTTCAAACCTTGCAAGCTCTAACAGCCTGCCGAGTATGGATTGCCACGCTCGTGCTGCCGCACTTCGCTCGCAATGACACATTTTTGTGAATTCTCGCACCGCTTGCGAAAATCTCACAATGAAATTCACGCCGTTTTCACAAACTACGCAAAAATCGCAAGAAACCTGTCATTGCGAGCAAAAACAAGCGTTAGCGAGTTTTTGCGTGGCAATCCATAGCTTGAAAAGCTGTGGAATTTGCCATTTTTTGAAAAGCGTTTTAAACAAGAAACGCCGAAAAATTCACGCCAAAGGCGTGAATTTATGGGAATTTTCAAAAGAATTCACACTTTTCAAACCTTACCAACTCTAACAGCCTGCCGAGTATGGATTGCCACGCGGTTTTTTAAAACCGCTCGCAATGACACGGCTTGGTGTTTTCCACACTCCAAAATCCACAAAATCCCCTCAAAGTCGGGTCGTAGTAAAACTCATCTACTATTTTAGGGAGGTAAAAGATGGTTTTAGTCCCCTCACAAATCGGGTCATAGTAGAACGCACAGAGTGTTGCCACCTATGATGAGCTAGTTTTAGTCCCCTCACAAATCGGGTCATAGTAGAACCTACCCAGCCCAAACGCCCGTATATTAAGTTTTGAGCCAAAATTTTTGGTAAAAATATACGGCATTTGGCACTTTGGGCGGTTTAAGTCCTCTCAAAGTCCTAGCAAATCGGCATTTCTAAATCAAAGAACAAGGCAAAAATTCACAAATCCGCGAATTTTTTCAAGGGTATTTTGCGATTTCTGCCCTTTTTCGTGCGGAAATTGTAAGGGGTTTTGGTTAATGCTCAGTTAATGCTTTTGGGAAATTCACGGAAATTTTCGCAAAAAATGCAAAAAATTTACAAAAGAGTGTCATTGCGAGCGAAAACTCGCTTGCGCTTGCAAAGTCTCGCAATGGCGGCGTGGGTGCAAATTTTAGAATTTCCCCAAAAATTCACGCCAAATTTTACGCCAAAAACAAGCACTTAAACCCTTACCCTCACCCCATTTTCCTTTAAATAGCGTTTTAACTCCCCCACATCCACCAGCCTTTTGTGAAAGATACTTGCCGCCAAAGCCCCATCGCAGCCCGCGTTGAAGGCATCCAAAAAGTGCCGCGCCTCGCCCGCACCGCCGCTTGCGATGAGAGGCACGGCGCAAACGCCGCGCACAGCGCGTAGTTGCTCTAAATCATAGCCCGCGCGCATCCCGTCTTGATTCATCATATTTAGCACAATCTCGCCTGCGCCGCGGTTTGCCGCCTCTTTAACCCATTCGAGCGTGAATTTTCCGCTATCGCACGCGGTTTTTTCATCGCCCGTGTAGGCTTTCACGCGCAGGTTTCCTTGCTCGTCCTTGAAACTATCGACTCCCACCACCACGCATTGTGTGCCAAAGCTCTTGGCTAGGCGTTCGATAAGCTCTGGCTCGCGCAAGGCGGGCGAATTTATGGAGATTTTATCCGCCCCATTTGCGAGCAACTCCGCCGCGTCCGCCTCGCTTTTTATGCCCCCTGCTACGCAAAATGGGATATTTACGCACTTTGCCACGCGACTCACCCACTCACGCCCCACGCGCTCGCGCCTTGCGCTTGCGGCTATATCGTAAAACACGAGCTCATCGATACCGCAGCGTGAGTAATGCTGCGCGAGCTCGATTATATCGCCCACATCCTCGTGGTTTTTAAACTGCACGCCCTTTACCACGCGCCCGTCCTTGACATCAAGGCAGGCGATTATGCGTTTGGTAAGCATTTTTTGTCCTTAATCACTCAAATCTTGCAAACTAGGCGGAGTGCTTGTCAGTAGCCATTTGAAATGGTTTTGCTCTATGTTAAGCACGCTTTGCCCCTCCATTTGCTGCCTTGTTATCCAATGAATGTCGTTATCCTCAATGCGCGAAATATCCACAAAAGCCACCTGCCCATTAAAAATATCAAAATGTATGACAAGGGTTTGAATTTTTTGGCTTTGCCACACGGCTTTTGCCTCACGCACCTTGTGTTCTTTTATGTCATTTATGCCTTGAAAGCCGCTTTGTACCTCTATGCGTGAATTTTCTATCTCAAAATCAGCCCTTGGCGTGCGTTTGAATGTATCAAGCGAGGAAAAATCGTCCTCGCCTATGCTTTTTATGGTTTTCGTTTCGACGCCAAATATCTCGGCTATGGCTTCTTTGAAATACTCGCAAATCAAATACCCCCTTACCCAGCTAAAATACACCTCTTCTTTTCGTCTGCCTTGGTTGTTTAGTTTGTTTAGAATTTGATTGTTTTTGAGTAAATCATAAGCGAGAAAAAGCGTATTTTGCAAGAAATTTTCTATGTCGCAAGGCTTGTAATAAATGTCATTTAACTTTCTAAAAATTTCACAAAGCCTAGAATTTAACAACTCAATATAAGCAAAATCAATGTCCGCCTTTATGTCCTTTACGCTTAAAAAATCCCTAAATTTCACTTGCGAACCAAAACCCAAAGCACCTCTATAAGCTTTAAAATCATCTACGCCAAACATTTTTGCCTTTCGGTTTGTGTAAATTTAGCCATAAAAAATTCACTCACAGCCTCTGCCAAAGCCACGCTAACAAGGGGCGGCACGGCGTTGCCAATTTGCAACCTCTTTGCACTCTCACTACCCACAAAAACAAAATCATCAGGAAAGCCTTGCAGCCTAGCCCCCTCCCTAACGCTTAAAGCCCGAGAGTCCCGCGGATGAATGCAGCGAGAACTGCTCGGCGTGGCGAAATTTCGCGTGATGGTAGGGGCTGGCTGTTTCCACCACATTTTGGCGTAGGTGTTTGTGTAGCCTGACTTGGGGCGGATTTCTTGGGGTAAGTCATCCTTGCATTGTCCGTCTTTTAGGGTTTGCATTATTTTAATTAAATTTGGATTATTTTTAGGACTTGAATGTTCGCTTAAAATTTTATTTTTTCGCACAAAGCGCAAAAAGTCGTTGTTTGGCTCGTATAAAAAGCCCTTTTTATCGCCATTTTCGCCGCTTTTTATGGGCGGTAAATCCCCTAATGCTTCTTCGAGCGTGGTAAATCGCTTGTGCGTGGGGTTTGGAAAGATAAATTCACGCAAAATGCCACCATTATCAGCCTTTATCCCCACGACAAAAACTCGCTCACGGATTTGCGGCACGCCAAATTCGGCTGCGTTGAGAATTTTGTGGTAAATTTTGTAGCCAAGATTTTCAAATTCAGCACAAATTTGCCTAAAAAGCATCCTTTTTTGCATAGACAAAAGCCCCACGACATTTTCAAAGACAAAAGCCTGCGGACGCAAAATGCCTAAAATTCTCAAATATTCCTCAAACAAATGCGCCCTTTTGTCCATTTTTCGCTTGCCAAGCGTGGAGTAGCTTTGACAAGGCGGACCACCCAGCAAAATGTCGATTTGCCCCTGTGACAAAAGCTCGTTTTCTTTAAGCCTAGCTATGTCGCAGTGAAAAATTTGCGTGTTTTTGTGATTTTGCGCGTAGCTTGCAAGGGCGTTTTCGTCAATGTCATTCGCCAAGACAATGTCAAAAAAATCATTATGATAAAAGCCGTAACTAAGTCCGCCAGCACCACAAAATATATCAGCGACTTTAAGCGGCAAAGCTGCGTGAATTTGTGGCTGTGTTTTTGCACTCATTTTTGCACCTTAAATTTAGAAAACTCCATCACTTCAAACACTCTATCCCCTCTCTCACGCTAAAAACGCCGTCTAATAGGGCTTTTCCCACGATGACACCGCCGCAAAGTCCCTTTAATCCTTGCAAATCGCTTAGCGAATTCACCCCGCCCGAAGCAGCTATATCAATATGCGGAAAAATCTCGCTCAAAAGCCTATAAAGTCGCGCATTCGCCCCACTCATCGTGCCGTCTCGCGAAATGTCCGTGCATAGTATGTTTTCTAATCCGTGTTCAGCGTAAAATTCAATAACTTCAAGCAGCTTTTTGTCGCTTTCTTGCTGCCACGCATCCACTGCCACCACGAAGTCCGCGCCCTTTGGCAGCACATCAAGGGCGAGACAGATTTGGTGTGCCGGGAACTCGCGCAAAATCTCAACGCAAAGTTGCGGATTGTGGATGGCAAGAGAGCCTATGACTACGCGGCTTGCGCCCGCTTCTAGCAGGGCTTTGACATCGCTTTTGCTGCGCACACCCCCGCCCACTTGGATTTGCGCGCTAACGCTGGCACACAGGCTCTTTATGAGCGCGCTTTGGCGTTTGGCAGGCTCTTTCGCGCCGCTTAAATCCACTAGGTGCAGCCACTTCGCCCCCGCCGCGGCGTATTCTCGTAGCTTCGCGGCAGGCTCGAATTCGTAGCCTTGCACCCTAGCGTAATCGCCCTTGAAAAGCCGCACTACCTTGCCATCTATCAAGTCAAGTGCTGGAATGAGCGTGGTTTGCATTGTTTGTCCTTTTTTTGTTTGTGTTTGGTTTAAGGCTTTTTTAGGTATTTTTTAAATGAAATTCCGTGAATTTTCATTAAAAAACACTAAAATTTTCCGTGAATTTTAGCATTCTAAAACCATTTTATTTAAATTTAAACCCAAATTTAAGTCCAAATTTAGCCCTAAATTTCTACATTTCTATAAAATTTTTAAGCAAAATCTCCCCAGCTTCGCCGCTGCGCTCAGGATGAAACTGCACGCCGAAAAAATTCTTGTGATTTATGGCTGCGGCAAAGGGCTGCGAATACTCGCATTTGGCGATGCTAAGCTCACCCAGCGGCACGAAAAAACTATGCACGAAGTAAAAATGCGCCCCATCAAGCCCTGCAAATAGGGCGTTTTCGCGCAAAATGCTAATGTCGTTCCAGCCCATATGCGGCAGCGTGAAATTAGGCACTCGCTCAAAGGCGAGCGTTTGAAACGGCGCAATGCCAAGGGTTTGCTGATTTAGCTCTTGCGAAAAGTCCCCAAGCAGCTGCATCCCAAGGCAGATGCCAAGCAGGGGCTTTTGCGTGTGCGTGATAAAGTCGCGCAAACCTAGCTCGTCTAGGCTTTTCATCGCTCTCCACGCCGTGCCAACGCCGGGTAAAAAGAGCTTGTCCGCACTTTCAAGCTCGTCAAGCCTCGATGACACCACGCTTTGAGCCCCAAGTCTGTCAAGGGCGAATTTCAGGCTTGCTAAATTTGCGCATTTGGTGTCGATGATGGCGAGTTTCATTTTTTAGCCCTAAATTCACACTTTGCGCTGTTTTTAAAAAAGATAAAATTCACGCCAGCCCCCATCACAACGCCCCCTTTGAGCTTGCAAGGCTCTCATCCTCTATGCGAATCGCCATTTTTAAGGCACGCGCAAAGGCTTTAAAGAGTGCCTCAGCCTTGTGGTGCTCGTTTTTGCCGCGCACCTTTAAGTGCAAACTCGCTCCCATCGCGTTTGCAAGGGAGGCAAAAAAATGCTCGATAAGCTCAGTGCTTAGCTCGCCAAGCTTTTGCCGCTTGAATTTTGCCTTGAAAACCAGCGTGGGGCGGTTGCAAAAGTCGATGGCACAACGCGCCAAACTCTCATCCATAGGCAGCGCGAAGCCATAGCGGGCTATGCCAACCTTGTCGCCAAGTGCCTTTCGCAGTGCCTCGCCAAGCGCCAGAGCCGTATCCTCCACGCTATGATGCTCATCAACCCACAAATCCCCCTTGCACACCACGCTTAGCGCGATGCCAGCGTGCGTGGCGATTTGCTCCAACAAGTGGTCGAAAAAGCCTATGCCCGTATTTATGGTGCTTTTGCCGCCATTTAGCCCCACAAATACCTGAATTTTCGTCTCTTTGGTGTTACGCACCACGCTTGCGCTGCGAAAACTAGCCAAAATGAGAGAGCAAATTTGCTCCCAGCCCTTATTTTTAGGCTCATACAAAATGCCGCGCACGCCCAAAGCCTTTGCCAGCTGCATATCCGTCTGCCTGTCGCCGATGACAAAACTTTGATTTTTATCATATAAATTTTGCTCGATATAGTGCGCAAGTAGCGCAGTTTTGGGCTTTCGGCACGCGCAATTTTCACTCTCAAAATGCGGGCAGATGAAAATGTCGGCAAACTCGATGCCACAGCTTGCAAGGATTTCAAGCATTTTATTTTGCGCTTTTTCAAAGTCCTCGCGTGGAAAACTCGCCGTGCCAAGCCCGTCTTGGTTGCTTACCAGCACGAATTTAAAGCCAAATTTAGCGAGGCGAATGAGCGCAGGAATCGCCCCCGGCTCGAAGCTGAGCTTGTCCAAACTATCTACTTGCAGGCTTGGGCGCGGCTCGGCTATGAGTGTGCCGTCCCTGTCGATGAAAAGGATTTTGTTATTTTGGTTCATTTTGGCTACTTTTGGTGTAAATTTATTGTGAAATTATATAGGATAAATGCAAATGTAGTTTTCATTGATAAATTTTAGCCAAAACGCCCGCTGCCACGATAAGCAAGGCGAAAATGCCGAAAATTTAAACAACCGCGCAAATTTTCTGCTAAAAATTTACGCGCTTTTTGCTGAATTCATAAAAGCGCCCAAATTCACACATCCAAATGCTTCACATCCTTCGCGTGTGCCTGTATGTAGTCGCGGCGGGGTTCAACTTCATCGCCCATAAAGAGATTAAAGGTGTCGCTGGCGGACTGCGCGTCATTTATGGAAATTTTAAGCAGCCGCCTGTTTGTGGGGTCCATTGTGGTATCCCAAAGCTGGTCGGGGTTCATCTCGCCCAAGCCCTTGTAGCGTTGTATGTAGGCGCCCTTTTTGGCGTTTTTTTCTATCTCGTCTAAAAATTCCAAAATGTCCTTGCCAAGGTCGAAATTTCTCTCTTTGATTTTCTCGTAGATAAAAAGGGCTTCCTCGTAGAGTGGGTTTGTGAAAAGCGCGTCATTGATGATAAGCTCGTCAAGCCCGTTTTCCGTCTGCACGAAAATGCGAATTTCGCTCTCGTTTATGTAGGAATTTAAGATATTGTGCCCCTGTTTTTCAAGGAAATTTTTCACTATGGCGAAAAGCTTGTCATTGTCGTTGCGCGCTAGGTCCTTGTTTTCGATTAAATAGCGCACCACGCTGATGATGCTATAACGCTTTTCAAGCTCTTTTAGCACGGAGCGGTAAGCCGCGACTATCTTTAAAAAGTCTTTTAAATCATTTATCCCCACGCCCTCAAAGCTGCTAGTTTCTATGCCTGTTTCGATGAGATAGTCATTTAAAGCCTTTTCATCTTTGAGATAAATTTCCTTTTTCTGCCCCTTTTTGTAGCGATAAAGTGGGGGCTGGGCGAGATAGATATGCCCATTTTCCACAAGCGCGTTCATAAAGCGAAAGAAAAAAGTCAAAAGCAGGGTTTGTATGTGCGAGCCATCCACATCCGCATCCGTCATTATGATGATTTTATGATAACGCAACTTGCTTAAATCAAATTCATCGCCTATGCCCGTTCCAAAGGCGGTTATCATATTTTTTATTTCCTCTGATTTTAAAATTTTATCAAGGCGCGCTTTTTCGACATTTAGAATTTTGCCACGCAGCGGCAAAATCGCCTGAAAAGCCCTCTCGCGCCCTTGTTTTGCAGAACCTCCCGCACTATCGCCCTCCACGAGATAAATTTCACACTCGCTTGGGTCCTTACTTTGACAATCCGCTAATTTTCCCGGTAGCGTGCCTACGCTTAAACCCTCTTTTTTGCGCGTAAGTTCGCGTGCCTTTTTGGCAGCCTCTCGCCCACGCGCTGCCATTAAAGCCTTTGCCATTATAGCCTTGGCTTCGATGGGGTTTTCCTCGAAGTATTTGGTGAGAAATTCAAAGGTCGCCTTGCTGACTATGGGGCGCACATAGGACGAGCCTAGCTTGCCCTTTGTCTGCCCCTCAAATTGAGGCTCAGGCACCTTCACGCTCACCACAGCGATGAGCCCCTCGCGCACATCATCGCCTGTGATTTTGCTGTCCTTTTCGCGCGCGGCGGCGTTTGCCTCGACATAGTTTGTGATAACGCGCGTAAGCCCCATACGAAAGCCCGCCTCGTGAGTGCCCCCGTCAGGCGTTTTAATGTTATTTACAAAGGAAAAAAGCGTCTCGCTGTAAGTGTCGTTATACATTAGGGCGATTTCGACATTCACATCCTCTTCGTCTGTGTTAAAGGCGATGACTTTGGTAAGGGCTTCTTTTGAGTTTAAATCACTCACAAACTGCGAAATTCCGCCCTCAAAATGAAAAATTTCAGCCTTAGCTTCGGCGTTTCTATTGTCCTTAAAATCAATGGTGATTTTGGGGTTTAAGTAGGCAAGTTCCCTAAAACGCTTTGCTAGGGTATCATAATCAAAATTTGTGAGTTCAAATATCGTGTCATCAGGGTAAAATTCTATTGTCGTGCCTGTGCGTTCGCTTTTGCCGATGATTTCAAATTCGCTTGCGGGCTTGCCTTGGGCGAATTCTTGTCGGTAAATTTGTCCGTCTCGCTCAACCGTGGCTATTAGGCGTTTGGAGAGGGCATTGACGACTGAAACGCCCACGCCGTGAAGTCCGCCGCTGACTTTATAGGTGTCTTTGTCGAATTTTCCGCCCGCGTGAAGCACGGTGAGAACGACCGTAAGCGTGGGGATTTTCTCCGTGGGGTGAATGCCCACAGGGATGCCGCGCCCATTATCACGCACGATGCAGCTGCCCTCAGGGGTAAGCTCGACTTCAATGTGCGTGCAAAAGCCCGCCATCGCCTCGTCTATGGAGTTATCCACGACCTCGTAAATCATATGGTGCAGCCCGCCGACATTTGTATCGCCGATATACATTCCCGGACGCTTGCGAACAGCCTCCAAGCCTTTTAAAACTTTAATGTTGCTTTCGCCGTAGTTTTGCATTTTTTTCCTTTTTTTTAATTTTTACCTTAAATTTGCCTTTTGTGAATTTTGATTTAAATTCACAAAAATGCCTAAACAAAAGCCTTTCCACGCACGAAGTATTTTGGATAAGAAATTTATTTTGACGAGCGTGGGCTAGACTAAAAGCGTCTGCCGAGCTCGTCAAAATAAATTTATTGCCAAAAGACAAGTGCGAGATGACTTTAAATTAGGGCGTTTGATTGCGTTTTTTCAAACCACGCCCACAAAATTTACAATTTTATAAAATCACCGGCATTATCACCGTTTGCAGCTCGCCTGAACGCACTATAAAGGCTAAATTCGGCTCATTTATCTCAAACTCAAATTCCTCAGCCTCGATAGAATTTAAAAAATCTATCAAATGCTTGACATTTATGTTTAGCGAGAATTCGCTTTGTAAATTCAGCTCCATTTCAAGCTCGGTTTTGGCTTCCATATTATCCAAGCTTATGCCCTCAAAGATGAGCTTGTTTTTGTTAAAATGCAGCTTCATCCTATCGGCGACAACGCTGATTTTTTTAAGGCAGTCCAAAAAATCATCCGTCTTAAAGGAAAACCTTTGATTTATGGTTTTTGGGATGACTTTCTCATAATCAGGGAATTTGTCGTTGATGAGCTTGGTGAAAAACTCGAAATTTTCGCTTTTTGCGATAAGCATACTATCCTCGTAGAAAAATTCGATTTTCTCATAAAAGAGCTTTAAAAGCTCCATAATCGCCTTTTTGGGTATGCTTATGGAAAATTCCTTCTCCCCACTTTGATTTAGCGTATAAACGGCTAGGCGCTTGGTGTCGGTGCTGACGAAATTTATCCTATCAGCCTTTATGTCGATGAGTGCGCCGTTTAGCGAGGGTTTGGGGTTGTTTGAGTCGATGACGGGCAGAATTTTTTTAAGGCTTCTGCTTAAATCGCTAGACTCCAAGTCAAATCTAACCTTGCCCTCTATGCTAGGAAAGGGAGGAAAGTCCTCGTGGTTGAACATAGCAAGCTTATACTTGGTGCTTTTTTGCTTTATGAAAAGCGAATTTTCCACCGTTTCAAGCGTGATGTCCTCGTTTGCGAGATTTTTAATCATATCGACTATGCTTTTTGCCTGCACTGTGGCAAAGCCCTCTTTGTCGATTTTGATTTTTTTAATCTGATAGGTAAGCCCAAATTCATAATCACTAGCCTTTATAGTGAGCTTGTCCTCGCTCGCTTCAAAAAGCAGGTGTGAAGTGATGGCACTGTTGTCCTTTTTGTCCGCGTAGGCATTGCATAGTGCGATGGCGGATTCAAGGGTGTTTTTGTTGATGTTTAGCTTCATCTTTCGCCTCCGTGTTTTTTAAATTTAAATTTCACCATAATAATAAGCTTGTTGAAAATGTGAAAAACTAACTTTTCGCGCTAGTTTAGCAAAGTTTTACTAACAAAATTTAACTTAAATCTTTCACATTTTTTCACAGCCTTTGTTTTTTTACTAGAATTTTGTTCTTTATTTCATCAATTTGTGCCTTTAAATTCTCGTCATTTTTTATGTCCTCGTTGATTTTTTTTACATTATGAGAAATTGCTGTGTGGTCCTTCATCGCAAAAAGCCTTGCTAAATTTGGCATAGAAAGCCCCGTGAGCTCTCTTGCTAGATAAATCACCACGCGCCGTGCCAAAACTATGGGCTGTGTTTTTTTGTTTGACTTTATGTCCGCGGCTTTGAGGTTGAAATCCTTGCAAACCACAGCCATAATCTCATCCATACTCACGCTTTCCCTTTTTTCCTTAATGTGGTCTTTGAGTATGGAATTTACTATGTCGAGGTTGATTTCTTGGTTGATGAGCCTTGACATAGCGTTTATGCTAGTTATCATACCCTCTATCTCGCGTATATTGTCGCCCATAGAGGTGGCAATGTAGCTTATGATTTTATCATCTAAGCTAATGCCGCTGAATTCACACTTTTTGCGGATAATCGCCATCTTGGTTTCAAGCTCAGGGGGCGTAATGTCGGCTATAATGCCATTTGCAAAGCGAGATTTAAGGCGCTCTGTGATGCCTTTTAGCATATTTGGCGGGTTATCGCTAGTCATTACGATTTGCCCGAAATTTTCCTTGACTTCGTTGAATGTGAAAAAGAATTCCTCTTGGATTTTATCGGTTTTTCCAAAAAACTGCACATCATCTATAAGCAGGGCATCGCAGTTGCGGTATTTCTCGTGGAATTTCTCCATAGTGGAGTTTTTAAGGTGTGCGGTGAAATCGTTGATGAAGTTCGCACTCGTGGCGTAAATGATTTTTTTACCAAGCTCCAAGCACGCATTTCCTATGGCTTGCAGCAAGTGAGTCTTGCCCAAACCGCTCGCCCCGTAAATAAAAATGGGATTATAAAGCTTGCCAAGCTTGTCCTTGCTCGACACCGCCTTGCAGGTAGTGAAGGCGTAGTTGTTGGAGTCCCCTACCACAAAGTTTTCAAAGGTGTAGGACGGATTTAGTATGGTGCTTTGGGCTTTTATTTGGGCTATATCTATTTTCGTGCGGCTTTTTATGGGCTTTTGAGCTATGCTTTGTATATGAACGCTCGCTTTGTTGCCACTTTGCACCTCGTAAAAGTAAGCCAGCCGCCCAGCATACTTGCTTTGCAGGAATTTCGCCATCAGCTCATTGGGGGCGGTAAATACCAAAGCATCAGACTTGGAGCCCTTTTCGCTAAAATCCAGCAAGCTGATATAATCCTCATACTCGCTCTTTGACACCTCGTCTCTAAACTGCGTCAGTAGGTTGTTCGCGTCCAAATTTTTTTGTCCTTTTTTGAATTTTACCTTTAAATTTCTACGCTATTTTCGGCATTTTTATGGCTTTTTAGGCTTAAAGTTCTAAATTTTCGCTATAAAATCTTAAATTTTTGAAATCAATTTGGCATTTTACCTAAAAATTTATAAAAAAATGGTTAAAATTAGGGTTTAGTTGTGAAAAATTTAAGTGAAATCGTTATTGTGAGTGGCGCAAATTGCCCGCCACGCCGTCATTGCGAGCGGTTTTGAAAAAACCGCGTGGCAATCCATACTTTGAAAGGCTGTCAAATTTGCTATTTTGAAATGGTAAAATTAAAGAAAATTCGTCATACTGAGCGCAGCGAAGTATCCACAAATTCACACTTTTGCAGCGAATTCTAGTATGGAACAACCCACTTT
>CAVJSG010000044.1:4681-12068 GCA_963651895.1 Campylobacteraceae bacterium | reverse complement strand
CAGATATATCGTGCTTAAAAATGGTAAAAAATACAATTACGGCTTATTAGAAAGTAAAAATATAAATTTATGCACACCAAAAAACATAAAGACAAATGATAAAAATATGAGCATAAAGGGTAAAAAGCTAGTCGCATATAGCGGTTAGCGAAAAAACGCTAATTATCCCTGATGGCATAGAGGAAATTCAATCATCTTGCTTTTGCGATAATCAGCATTTAGAGGAAGTCATCTTGCCCGAGTCCTTGCAAAATTTAGGCGGAGATACATTTTATAATTGCAGTTTGCTTAAAAAAATAACCATTACAAAAAACATAAAAATAATGGGCAACAATCCCTTTGCGGGCTGCCATAAATTAGAGCTAAAAAACGAGTCGCCGCATTTTGTTTATGAAAACAAGCTCTTAATGGATGCAAGAAAAAAAAGGGTTATTTACTATAAAATTTCTGCTGAAAATGAATGCGTTAAATTGCCAAATGCTGTGGAAATGATAGGCAAACACGCCTTTTATTTGGCTAAAAATTTAAAGCAGCTAACCCTGCCAAGTAGCATAAAAAGAATAGAAAACAACCCCTTTTCAGGCTGTGAAAATTTAACGCTAAAATCAAATTCTAAAAAATACATAGTAGAAAACGGCATCATCTACACGGCTGATTTTAAAGAACTAATCGGTGCTGTGGGCAAAATAAAAACAAATCCACTCATCTTACGCGAGGTAGAAACCATAGCAAGAAATTCCTTTTGGAATCAAAATGAAATCAAACAAATCATCCTTCCAAAAAGCCTAAAACAAATCGGCTATAATCCATTCGTGGGTTGTGCTAAAATCGAATTTATCTCAAAAAGCACAGCTTACAAAGTAAAAGACGGAGTGCTTTATAATGATGATTTTAGCAAGCTAATTTGCTGTCCAGCACATATCGCAAAGGGCGAATTTCGCGTGCAAGATAGCGTAAATCAACTAGAAAGAGGTGCATTTTCAGGATGCGAAAATTTAAGCAAAATTCGTCTAAAAAATGTTTATTCCATAGGCAAAAACTGCTTTACAAACTGCACTAAATTAAAAGAAATTTACTGCTCTGATTTTGTGGTTTATGTGGGAGAATGGGCGTTTGCACATTGTGAAAATTTACAAAAAGTCTCGGTTTTTAAGGATTGTTTCATAGACAAAAATGCCTTTAAAAACACAAACGCCAAATGTGAATTTAGACAAAAACGCACAAATTATTTAATAGAGAGTGAAAATTTATATACACTAAAAGCTATGACACAAGGCTATGTGGGTAAAATCGATGCTATTTTAATAGACCCGCCTTACAACTCAAATATCGACTACATAGATTATAAGGACGGCTATGAAAATTATTGTGATTTTATAAAAAAGCGGCTAAATTTAAGCTATTTGTTGCTTTCAAACAAAGGATTTTTGGCACTTCACATAGATGAGGGCGAGGTAGAAAATTTAAACAAAATTTGCAAAGATATATTTGGCGAAAGCCTAGTAAGTGTGCATAAATGGCAAAAAATTCATCCATTTTTTGACACGAATAGAGATGTAAATCCTAATAAAAAAGCCGTCCTTTACGAATACCTAATCATCTGCAAAAAATCAAGCAAAGCAAGGCTACGCAGCATTATGCAGCCCTTTATTAAGGATGAAATTTTGCGCGAAAAAAGGGCAAGAGTGCCAGCAATTTTTGAGTGTTTTGGCACGACCTCATCGGCAAAAGATGAGACGAAAGAAATCTTTGGGCGAAGGGATTATTTCTCCACGCCAAAGCCGCTAAAACTCATAAAAGAACTAATCAGAGCGACAAGCAACAAAAACTCCATAGTGATAGACTTTTTCGCAGGTAGTGGCACACTCGCCCACGCCCTAATGCAACTAAATAACGAAGATAGCGGCGATAGGAAATTTATTTTAGTCTCAAACAACGAGTCAAATATCTGCCAAAATGTAACTAATGTCAGGGTCTTAAAAATAGCGAAAAAATACGGCGTGAAATATGAATTTTTGTGTTGATTTTGCGAGATTTTTTTACAAAATTGACACTTTTGCAAAAAAGCGTTGAAAATTTTATGCGTTATACAAATCGCCACCACATTGCGAGTGGATTTTTTATAAGTGGCGAGAAAAAATATGCTAGAAATTTGTCATTGCGAACATTCGCACAATGTAAAGCAATCCACAAATTCCCTTAAATTCACCCCTTTGGTGTAAATTTTTTAGGCATTTTTTTAAATTTAAAAAGCGTTTTTAAAATAGCAAATTTCACAGCTATTCAAAGTGCGGATTGCCACGCTAACGCTTGGCAAGGTAGCGAAAATTCACAAGCAAAACTCAAATTTAAAGCTAAATTCAAGCCAAATACCCTACAAAATTCACGCCATAAAAAAAGTCGCCGCGACCTATAAAAACGCCCAAAAATTCACGCTTTAAAATCCCAAAAACATTCTACAAAATTCACGCTCAAACCCCAAAATTCACTCATAAATTTTAAGCTCATTATACAAGCTATCTCGCTCAACAGGTGTCAAGCCTGCCGTTTGCACCAGCTCCACAAAGGTCTGCAAAGCCAAGCCGTTCGCACTTTGCGCCCCGCCCGCACTTTGAATGCTCTCTTTTTCAATGGTCCCGTCCAAGTCGTCCGCGCCAAATTCCTGCGCGACTACGGCGAGGTTGATGCCCATCGTAGCCCAGTAAGCCTTTATGTGCGGCACATTATCAAGCACGAGGCGCGAAATAGCAATGGTTTTTAGGATTTCCTCGCTATCAACCTGCTGTGAAATGGGCAAAAAGCTGTTGTTTTTTTGCCAAACAAGCGGTATAAAGGCGTTAAAGCCCCCCGTTTTATCCTGCAAAGCCCGCAGCCGCAGCATATGCTCCACTCTATGCGCGCGGTTTTCTATATGCCCAAAAAGCATAGTGGCGTTGCTTTTACGCCCACGCAAATGCCACAGCTCGTGGATTTTGAGCCAATTTTCGCTGCTGACTTTGCCCTTGCAAATTTTGGCACGAATTTGCTCATCAAAAATCTCCGCACCCCCACCGGGCATCGAATCCACGCCGTATTCGAGCATTTTTTCAATGCTTTCCTCGTAGCTTAAACCCCAGCGGCGCTTTAAAAAATCAATCTCCGCCGCCGTCATCGCCTTTATGTGAAGCTGCGGATGGCGCGCCTTAATGAGCGCAAACACCTGCAAATACCACTGCCACGAGCTGTCCTTGTTGTGCGCGGAGACGATATGCACCTCTTTTATGCCCCGCGCCACGCTCGCATCAACCTCGCGCAGAATGTCCTCGTGGCTCATAAAATAGGGGTTTGGGTTCTTGCGGTGTGCCGAAAACGCGCAGAATTTGCAAGTGTCCGCGCAGATATTTGTGGGATTTATGTGGCGGTTTATGTTGAAAAACACCTTTTTGCCGTAAAGTGTGGCGCGCCTTTTGTGGGCGAATTTTGCGAGCGTAAAAAGGTCTAAATCATAGAGCTTGTAGGCGTTTTGCGCACTTATGCGCTCGCCGTTTTCAAGCTGTTTTAAAAGCTGTGAATTTTGTGCTTGCTTATGCTCGGCGCGGCTTGGCGCAAAGTGCTGCGGCTCGGCGTTTGCGGGCTGTTTTGATAATTTTTTCATTGAGTTCTTTCGTTTTTTGTTATTTAAATTTTTTGCTTTTTTGATTTTAAATTTTGCCAAATTTAAGCCGCAATTATAGCGACAATTCATTAAAATTTAAGAATTTAGGCGTTTTAAAGGCGAAATTTGCTTAAATTTGTGCGAATTTGTGCTTAAATTTACTCGCTTAAAAATAATGCAATTTCATCCGCAAGCAAGAAATTCGTGCTGAAAAATCGTGTGTTTTGGGCGTTTGAGTTCTTTTCATAACGCAGTTTGCCGTGTTTGGCGAGTAAAAAAGCCCTTTCTTTTTGGGCGAAATTCAGCCTTTTTGCCTCTATGCCCACAATGCTGCGAAGCCCTAAAAATAAATGCTCCAAAAATAAATCCTTTTCGCTTAAAGGCTCAACTTGCCTAAAAATAGGCTCTTTTAGGTAGCGAGCAAGGCTTTTGTGCGTGTAAAAACGGCTTTTAGCGTAAAAGCTAACCGCGCTAAGCCCGCAGCCAAGGTAGTTTGCGCCTTGCCAGTAGGCTAGGTTGTGCTTGCAAATTTTATTTTTTGACTTGGCAAAATTGCTGATTTCATACTGATGAAAGCCCAAATTTTCAATGCCTTTTATAAAAAAACGCATTAAATTCGGCGCGTTTTTTTTAAAATTCACGCATTTTTCAAAAGCCGTGCCTTTTTCAAGGGTTAAATGATAAGCACTGATGTGCGTAAGCCCCATTTTGACGAGTTTTGCGAGGTTTTCAAGCTCAAATTCAAGCATTTTTTTAGTGTCAAATTTGCTGTCATAAATCATATCCACATTTATGTTCGCAAAGCCCGTATTTAACGCGTTTTCAAGGCTTTTAAAAATGTCTTTTTGGCTGTGAGCACGCCCTAAAAATTTGAGTTTGTGCTCATCAAAACTCTGCGCCCCAAAGGAAAGGCGGTTTATGCCGAAATTTCGCATATTTTCAAGCCACACGAGGTTGCTAGAAAAGGGGTTTGCCTCCACACTGCACTCAGCATTTTGCGCTAAATAGGGCTTTATAAAGGTAAAAATGGGCTTAAAGTGCCTAAAATCCACACTACTAGGCGTGCCGCCGCCTATAAATAGGGTTTTTACGGCTTTAAAATTCACGCCAAGTTTGTCAAAATGAAATTTTAAGTCCTCTAAAAGTGCCGCGAAATACGCTTTTTTCGCGCTCTCATCAGCTTTAAGCGAGGTAAAAGCGCAGTAAAAACACTTGCTGTCGCAAAATGGAATGTGCAAATACAAATGCAAGCCAAGCCCCTTTGTGTCGAAGTTTAAGGCACATTATAGCCAAAAAATTTAAGAAAATTTCCAAACATTAAGCAAGTTGCACTATAATCGCCATTTTTCAAAGGTCAAAGATGAACTTCCCTTTTGTTGATTTAAAAGCCCAATATAACGCCTACAAGGACGAGATAGACGCCGCCATAGCCTGCGTGCTGGGCAGCAGCTCGTTCATAGGCGGGGCAAAGCTCGATGAATTCGAGGCAAACTTGGCTCGCTATGTGGGCGTAAAGCACGCCATAGGCTGTTCTAGCGGCACTTCATCCCTACTGCTCGCCCTGCTAGCACTTGGCGTGGGCGAGGGCGATGAGGTAATCGTGCCAAGCTTCACATTCATCGCCACTGCGGAGATGGTAAGCCTGCTAAAAGCCCGCCCCATCTTTGCTGACATAAATTTAACCGACTATAACATTGACATTTCAAGCGTTGAAAGGCTAGTTACGCCTCGCACAAAGGCTATAATCGCTGTGAGTATCTTTGGGCAGATGCCTGATTTGTGGGCATTAAACGAGTTTTGCAAAAGCAAAAATATCACGCTTATAGAGGACGGGGCGCAGAGTTTTGGTGCTACTCAGCTTGTAAATGCCGCCGCACAGGGCGTTTCAAGCAGCTCGCAAAATTTGACAACTTCCACTTCGCAAGGCGAAAATTTGGCAAATTCTAGCTCGCAAAATGCTGCAAACTCGAATGGGGGGGGGGGGACTTTGAGAAAATCCTGCTCCATTGCTACCATATCCTGCACGAGTTTTTTCCCCTCAAAGCCCCTTGGCGCCTACGGGGACGCGGGCGCGGTTTTCACGGACGATGACGCGCTGGCACAAAAGATACGCATTTTCCTAAATCACGGGCAAACCGAGCGTTACAAGCACAAATTCATAGGCATAAATGGGCGACTAGATAGCATTCAGGCGGCGATTTTGGGCGTGAAACTTCGGCATTTAGATGATGAGCTTGCCCAAAGGCGGCGCGTGGCGCAAATTTATGATGAAAGCCTTAAAAACGCCATTTTACCGCGTGTGAAAGCGAATTTCACTAGCGTTTATGCACAGTATTCTGTGCGGGTTGAAAACAGGGCAGAGCTTGTGGCAAGGCTAGGCGCAAAGGGTGTGCCAAGTGCCATTCACTATCCTTTGGGACTTCACCTGCAAGAATCCTTCGCAAAGCTCGGATATACGGCGGGTTCGTTGCCAAACACCGAACTTGTGAGTTCGCAGATTTTGTCCCTGCCTATGAGTGCCTTTTTGAAAAAAGAGCAGCAAGAGCAGATTATAAGGGCGTTTGAGTGAGAGTGGGCATAGTTGGGCTTGGAAAAATGGGGCAAAACCACCTGCGCGAGCTTCAAAAGGACGGCGAATTCAGCGTTGCAGCCCTTTATGATTTAAAGAAAAATGCTGAATTTAATGAGCCTTTTTTTGACGATTTGGGCGAGTTTTTAGCCCAAAATTTAGACATAATTATCATCGCAAGCCCCACTAGCTCGCATTTAGCACTCGCTAGAAGCATTTTGCCTCGCGTGAAAACGACACTAATCGAAAAGCCCTTGGCGATGAATTTAAACGAAATGAATGAGATTTTAAATTTAGCAAAAACCCATAAAAACGCCGTTGCAGTAGGGTTTAGCGAGAGATTTAATCCTGCTATTTTGGCGTTAAAAAAAGCACTCAAAAACAAAAAAATCATCTCCATAAACGCCCGCCGCTACTCGCCATTTCCCGCGCGCATCAGCGATGTAGGCATTTTGCAGGATTTAAGCATACACGATATCGATTTAGTGGGCTTTTTAAGCGGGGCGAGTTTCGCAAGGCAAGGCTTTGCGAGCATTACAAAGGACGGCAGAGAAATTGAAGCGATGATAACGCTTGAAAGCGTGAATTTTGGGAGTGAAAATTCGGTAAATTCAGGCTCGGCGAGTTTAAATGGGGCTGAAAATTTGGAAAATTCACGCTTTGAAAATTTAAAAAGGGTTGAAAATGGCAAAAATTCAGCTAAAATCATCGCCACTTTGCACCAAAGCTGGAACTGCACGCAAAAATTGCGCCAAATAAGTGTCATCACCGAAAAATCCTTTTTCGAGGCAGATTTAAATGCCTTTAAACTCTACAAAGACGGCGTTAGCATTGAGCTAGAAAACACAAGCCCCCTTTTTAGCGAACACAAAGAGCTATTAAAACTCGCAAAGTGCGGCAAACAGGGACTTTTAGCTGACATAAACGCCGCCATAAACGCGCAAAAATGCTTGGAGTTAGCGTGAAACTCGTGCTTTTTTTGAATATGGGCGGGGCGACTAGCTTTGGCGAGTGCGAGCTTTTTTTGAAAAATATGTTTAATGACAAATATATTTTAACCATTCAAAACGACTTCCTGCGGGCTTTTGTGGCGTTTTTCATCACTAAATTTCGCCGCAAAATAATGTGGCAAAATTATCAAAAAATCGGCGGCAAGTCGCCCTTAAACGACATAACCGCAAGGC
>CAVJSG010000044.1:0-4671 GCA_963651895.1 Campylobacteraceae bacterium | reverse complement strand
CCGCAAGGCTTTGCGAGAAATTAAATAAAGAATTTGAGAGTGCAAATTTAAGCACAAATTTAAAAGAAAATTCAAAAAATTCAGCCCAAAGCGTGAATTTAAATACAAATTCAAACGAAAATTTAGACAAAAATTCAGCTCAAAATTCAAAAAATTCACACTTCCATTTCGACTTCATAAACACCTATGTGCCGCCCTTTGCGCAGGATGTGCTGGCAAAATACGAACTTACAAAAAATGATGAAATCGTGCTTTTTCCACTTTACCCTCATCAATCGCAAACCACTACTATATCGGCATTAGAGCGCACCAAAAACGCCATTTTAAATTTAAAAACCGCGGCAAAAATAACAGAAATTCCCATTTTTTTCACAAACGAAATTTACAACAAAATGCTGATAAATCACATTTTAAGAGCAAATGAGGCTTTCAAAAAGGGGCAGAAAAAAACGCTTGTGTTTTCCGCGCATTCTCTGCCTATCTCTACCATAAAGTCGGGGGATATTTATCAAGAGCATATAGAATTGCACTTTGAGGCACTTAAAAAGCGGCTTGGGGCATATTTTGATGAGATAATTTTAGGCTATCAGTCCAAAGTGGGTCCTGTAAAGTGGCTAACGCCCACCACAGCGAGCTTGCTGGCGAATTTAAAGAGTGAAGCCATTGTGTATCCGCTAGCCTTTTGCATTGATTGCAGCGAGAGTGTCTATGAGCTGGACATCGAGTATCGCAAAATCGCCGCGAGGGACTATTTTGTCGTGCCTTGCCCGAATGATAGCGTGGATTTTGTGAATTTCATCAAGGCTTATTTAAGGGAGAAAGTATGCTAAAATATATCTTTGCGCTACTTGCAGCCTTTTCATTTGCGAGCTGCTCGGTATCTGGCGATAGACGAGTGGATAATATGCTTGATTCTATGGGGCTTGAAGTCATCAACGACATCCCCGCGAGCGACCCCACAATGGCTGGCAAGCACATAGACTCCACCATCCATATGAAGCCGCTGTCATTCTACCCCGAAAAACAGCAGTATCTCATCGTTTTGCTCCACGAGATATGCCACCACATAGGCTCTTTGACGGGGCGAACCTCTTACAAACTCTACAAACAAGCACCTTACAGGCTTTTGGAGGAACTCATCGCCAACAAATACGCCATCGCGATGATGAAACGGCTTGGTTACAAGCTGCACTTTTCTTACAAAGAGCTAAACGCCGAGTATATGGGCACTCTGGCGGGCTATGGCTACACCAAAGAGCGCGTAAATAGCTATGTCAATGCCGAACTCAAACGCTCTTTGGAGTTTAGCAAGAAATTTTTAAGGCGTAAATGACGATGAAATGGCGTGGAATTTAAGAATTTTGGGGTGAATTTGCGGAGATTTTGTAAATTTTTGCCTTTTTAAAAAAATGTTAATGCCACAATGCTAAAATTTTCAGCACAAACCACTTAAAAGGATTCAAATGCCGATTTTACCAAGAGATGAGCATTGCTGCGGTTGTGCGGCGTGCTTTAACGCCTGCGCGCACGCTAGCATTACGATGACGCAAGATGAGTTTGGCTTTTTCGTGCCGCTCATCGACACAAGCACCTGCACCGAGTGCAAAGCCTGCGAGAACGCCTGCCCTACGCTACCTTTTTTGAATTTCGCCCCTTATGACAAGGTGAAGCGAAAGTCCATTTTCCCGCTTACGCTCGCTGAAAATCCCATAAATTCATTTGCAGTGGCAAACGAGAGAGAGAGAGAGAGAGAGAGAGTAAAGACCGCGAAAATGAGTTAAATTTTCGCGCAAATTTCATCTCAAACGCTAAAATTTCCCAAGAAAATTCACAAAATTCCCCAAATTCTAACCCAAACCAAAGCCACGCCCAAACCCACAAAATCGCTGAGAATTCACATTTTGCCGAAAATTTACAAGAAAAATCCCAAACCGCCCAAATTTCCCAAGAAAATTCCCAAATTCTCGCAAACCAAAATTCACAAGAAAATTCACACAAAACCCCCATTTTATCAGCCCCCTTTGCCTTTAACAAAAACCCCAAAACCCAAAATTCCCTTCGCTTTTCGCCCAAAATCTCGCGCCTAAACGAGCCGCTTTGCTTCGCCTTAAAAGCCAAAGACGAAAATTTAGTGCTAAATTCAAGCTCGGGCGGGGCGTTTTCGCTAATCGCGCAGTTCGTGCTAAACCGCGGCGGCGTGGTGTTTGGCGCGGCATTTGATGAAAATTTAAAAGTCCGCCACATAGGCGTTGAAAACCTCGCTGATTTAGAAAAACTTCGCCGCTCAAAGTATGTGGAGTCCTTTATCGGCGAGAGTTTTGCCCAAGCACAAAGCCACTTAAAACGCGGCACACTCGTGCTTTTCAGCGGCGTGCAGTGTCAAATTCACGCCCTTAACGCCTTTTTACGCAAACCCTACGAAAATTTAATCACCATCGAAGTCATCTGCAACTCCGTCCCAAGTGCTGCGGTGTGGGAGATTTACAAGGAAAGCCTTGAAAGCGAAATGGGTGAAAAATTGACGGATTTTAATTTTCGCGGCAAGAATTTTGGCTGGGAAAACTACGCACTTGTCGCAAAAACCGCCGCAAAACGCGATTTTGTGGTGCGTGGCGGCGACTCGCCCTACATTTTCAACGCTTGGGCGACACATATCATCACCCGCAAATCCTGCGGCAACTGCTACTCCAAGGGCTTTGTGAGTGGGGCGGACTTTACGCTTGGGGATTTTTGGGGCATTCGCGCGTGGCATAGCGATTTTGCCGACAGCAAGGGCGTTAGCTGCGTTTTAGCACACAGCCAAAAGGCGTGCGAAATTTTGCAAACTTTAAGCCAAAAATGCGAAACTCAGCGCACAAATTTAGCCGTCATCGCACTAGGAAATCCTGCGTTAATTTTTTCAAATCCCACACACCCGCAGCGAGAGACGATTTTAAGGGAGTTTTTCGCCACTTATGAAAGGACGAAAAGTGCGAAAAGCGCGGTGCAAATCCTAGAAAAATTCACGCAAAATCACGCTCAAACGCCTACGAAAACGGGCTTTTTAAGGCATTATCACAGCGTGTATAAAAACGACCCCATAAGGCGTGCCATCTCAAACGCGCTTAAAAGGACGAGAAAATGGCTCGTGGCGAGGCTTGGCGCGAGTTTTAAAAAGCCTGATTTAAGCCAAAAAATTCACGCAAATTCCAAAACAAAGGACAAAAAATGAAAAAAATCCGCATTTTGACATTCATTGACACCCTAGACAACTACGGGCAAGTGCTTCAAGGCTATGCTTTGCAACGCTTTTTGCGGGATAACTATCCACAATTTGACATTCAAGTTTTTTACGAAACGCCCTTTATCTCGCCGACGCAAAGTGCCGCAAAAAAGGGCTTTATCAAGCAAATTTACGCAAGGCTAAAAGCCGCTGAAAAAGTGGTGCGGACTTATTTTCACGCCTACATAATGCGCCGCGAAAAATATATCAAAAGGCTGAAAGAACAGGCTTTGCAGCGGCAAAAGCCTGAATTTCAAGCCGAATTTGATGAAAAGGCGGCGTTAGTCGCAAAATGGAACGAGGCTAGGGACTTTGCAAATTTTAGAAAAGAGCACATAGTCCTAAACTGCGATGAGTTAAGAGCGTTTGAGGGCTACAAGGCTGAATTTGCGGCGGATTGCTATATAGTGGGTAGCGACCAAGTGTGGAATGGCGGGGATTTGAGAATAGAGCATTTTCACGGCGGCAAGCACTGGCTGGATTTTTACACCCTGAATTTTTTGCCAAAGGATAGTGCGGCTAGGAAAATTTCCTACGCTGCAAGCCTTGGTAAAAGGGAGTTTGGTAGCGATTTTGAAAAGTGGTATTTCAAGGATGCTTTGAGTAAATTTGACGCCATTTCTGTGAGGGAAACTTGCAACATAAAAACCCTAGCCGAGCTTGGTTTGAACAGCGTTTGCGTGCCTGACCCAAGTCAGCTTTTAGGCAAAAATGACTATGAAAAACTTATCGCCACAGCGGGCATTGATGAGCGAATTTCAAACGACAAAGTGCGGCAAAATAGCGTTTTTGTCTATATGCTCGGCAATGAAACCGCGATAAACAAGGACGAGGCGATGGGCTTTTTGCTGGGCGAATTTGGCGAAAAGGGCGTGATTTACACGAACGCGAATGTGGATTTTAGCTGCAAAAGCGACTTTGAGCGCAACTTCGCCGCCACGCCCCAAGAGTGGCTAGCGTGTGTGCGAGACGCCAAACTCGTGGTAACGAACTCTTTTCACGGCTGCGCGTTTTGCGTGCTAATGAACACGCCCTTTGTCGCGCTAAAACTCGGCGGCGGTGCAGCGCCTACGAACACGCGCTTTGAGCAGCTTTTTGAACTCTTTGGCTTGCAAAACCGCCTTGTGTCGAATTTAGAGGAACTCAAAGCCCTTGTGAATCGCACTTGCGATAAAACTGCTTTAAATAAAAATGCTTGCGGCGAAATTTCGTGGGATGAAATCAACAAAAAACTCGCAAAATGGCGAGCCGTGGGCGTGAATTTCTTGGGGGAGAATTTGAAAAATTTATAATTTCGCCGCATTTGTCATTGCGAGCGAGACGAAGCAATCCATAAATTCACGACTTTGGCGTGAATTTTTTGCTGAAATTTTGCAAAAAATTCAAATCTTTTACAAGGCACCTAAAGG
>CAVJSG010000043.1:0-12075 GCA_963651895.1 Campylobacteraceae bacterium | reverse complement strand
GGCAAATGCTGTTTTATAATCATAATTTATTATTACAAGAAATTTTTAAAAAATATAAAAAGGCACAAGAAATTCGTCATTGCGAGCTATTTTTTGGGGAGTGTAAAAAGCAACTACGCCATCATTGCGAGCCTTGACGAAGTCAAGGCGTGGCAATCCACAAGTTGCCCACTATTAGACTTTGCAATTTTGGAAAATGTGCAAATTTAATTAGCATTTCTTAAAATAGCAAACCACTTTTTTAAAATTCTTGCAAATTTCTTAAAAAATCTCTTGACATTAGTCCCTAAAAAGACTATAATTCGTCCCTGTAAAGACTAAAATTTACTTAAAAATTCACAAAATAAAAGGAAAGAAAATATGCCAAAACACACTCGTTTTAGGGCTTGGGCTATGCTGATGGGGGCGATTGCGCTTGAAATTTTGGGGCTAAATTTGCTCCAAATTTTTCACGCCCACGCCACGCTTGGCAAGGTGCTTTTGCTCATTTTTATGAATGTGTCTTATTTTTTGATGTCGCTTGCACTTCGCGAAATATCAGTGGGTGTGGCGTATGCGACTTGGGAGATAGTCGGTGGCGTGGGCGTTTTACTCACTAGCTTTGTGTTTTTCGCCCCAAATTTAAGCCCTCAGCACTATGTGGGCATCGCTGTGGGCTTTACGGGCATAGTTTGCATAATTTTAGGCGAGGAACATAGCGGCGAAAAGGGGCTTTTGGCGAAAAATTCAGTAAATTTAGCCGAAAATAGCGTGAATTTAGCCCAAAATTCACAAAACTTACCCAAAAATTCAGCCCACAAGGACTAAAAATGGCTTTTATTTTAGTGTGCATTTCTGGGATTTTGGACATATTCGCAAACCTCGCACTCGCAAAGGCGGACGGCTTCAAACGCCTGTGGTGGGGCGTTTTGGCTTTGGTGCTTGTGGATTTATGCCTTATTTGCCTAGCCTTTGCGCTTGATTTGGGTATGGCGTTGCCCGTTGGCTACACGCTTTGGGGGGCTATCGGCGTGCTTGGCACGGTCGTGGGCGGATATTATTTTTTCAGGCAGAAATTAAAACCCATAGGCGTTTTTGGCGTTGCGCTCGTGCTTTGCGCGGTTTATCTGCTGAATTTCGCGTGAATTTTTGATAAAAAATTCACAAAAATTCGGCGAAAAATTCAATAAAAGGACAAAAATGAAAACCATTGACGAGCAAGCTATTTACGAGTTTGACAGGGTTTATTATCGTGTGATGGGCTTGTATGCGCGTTTTGAAGGGGCTCGTGGCATTAGCAACCCCTTATACAAGGTGCTTCACGCCCTATATATCAGCTCTTTGCAAACGCAAAAGGACATTATGCAAAATTACGAAATGCCAAAACAAACCATAAATAATGTCGTTGCAAACCTCCAAAAACAAGGGCTTGTAGAGGTTTTTGCAGGGCAAAACGACAAAAGGGAAAAGGCACTTCATTTGACGCAAGCGGGGGCGGAGTATAGTGCGAATTTTTTAAAGCCTTATATGGACTTTGAGAAAAAGGTAGCGCAAAAGCTAGGCGCACGGGGCTTTGCAAGGCTTTTAGAGGGTTTTAAAGCCTTTGAGACGGCACTTAATGAGGCTTTAAACGATGAAATTCAAGGATTAAAGGGGGCAAAATGAGGGCTTGGATTTTTGGCTTTTGCTGTGAATTTTTTGTGGCTAGCCATCATTGTAAAATGCCAAAACTTTCCACTATGCGACAAAATCGCGTTTTAGAGCATAAATTTGCATTTTCCTAAAATTCGCCCAAATTTTTTCTAAAAACCACAAAAAAAATTTACCCAAATTTCGTGCGAGAAATGCAACAAAAATGTTACTATTTTACACATAATGAAATTTTTTGAAAAAATTAACGCAAATTTATGTTTTGATTCTTTTTTAAGTGCTATAATTACCCCAAACTTACTTTACTACAAAGGAGCAAAAATGCGTAACTTTCTTAGTTGCTGCGAAGTAGCCAAAAATGGCTATGAAACAGCTAAATTCGGCTATGAAATAGCCAAAAAAGCACTCACTACGAGCGCAAGTGCCCTAAAAACAGGCACAAGCACTCTAAAAATGAGCTTGCTTGGGCTTGGCGTGGCGGGGCTGTTCGCGTCAGGTGCGGCGGCGGCGGAGCTGCAAGACATTATGAAGGCTCGAAATTTGAGCGAAAAAGATGTCCTAGCGGCTGCCAAAACCTACCAACCAAGCGGGCGCAAGGATGAATTTGTCGTCTTTTCATCGGGCGGGCAAAGCGGACAAGTCATTGTTTATGGCGTGCCATCGATGAGGATTTACAAGTATATCGGCGTTTTCACGCCTGAGCCTTGGCAGGGCTATGGGTATGATGTGGAGAGCAAAAAGGTGCTAAAACAAGGCGCGATTCGCGGCAAGGACATCACTTGGGGCGACACTCACCACCCGAATTTCACCGAGAAAAACGGCGAGTATGTGGGGGATTACCTTTTCATCAACGACAAGGCAAATCCGCGCGTGGCGGTAATCGATTTAAAGAGCTTTGAAACAAAGCAAATCGTGGTAAATCCCATTATGAAAAGCGAGCACGGCGGCAGCTTCGTAACGCCAAATTCAGAGTATGTCATCGAGGCTAGTCAATACGCCGCACCGCTGGATAACAACTACCACGCCATCGAGGATTACGAGGCGAGCTACCGCGGGGCGATTACCTTTTGGAAATTTGATTACTCCAAAGGTAGAATCGATGAAAGCAAGTCTTTCTCGCTCGAACTTCCCCCATATATGCAGGATTTAAGCGATGCGGGCAAGGGCGAGAGTATGGGCTGGGGCTTTACAAATAGCTTCAACAGCGAAATGTACACGGGCGGCATAGAAAAGGGGCTGCCACCAAACGAGGCTGGTATGAGCCGCAACGACACGGACTTTTTGCACATTTATAATTGGCAAATTTTAGAAAAACTTGCCAAAAATGCAAGCAATTATAAAGTCATCAACGGACACAAAGTCATCCCCATCGATGTGGCGGTGAAAAACAACGCTCTTTTCTTAATCCCCGAGCCAAAGAGTCCGCACGGCGTGGATGTAAGCCCAAATGGACGCTACATAATAGTAGGCGGTAAGCTTGACACGCACACCACGGTGTATGATTTTAAGAAAATCAAGCAACTCATCAGCCAAAAGAAATTCGCGGGCAAGGACCCTTACGGAATTCCCATTTTGGATATGAAAGCGGCTTTGCACGGGCAAGTTGAGCTAGGACTTGGACCGCTGCACACGAGCTTTGATAGCAAGGATGGCATAGTCTATACCTCGCTTTATGTGGATTCGCAGGTTGTGAAGTGGGATTATAAGAATTTAAAGGTGCTTGACAGAGTCAATGTGCATTACAACATAGGACACCTTGACACTATGGAGGGCAAGAGTGCCAAGCCTATCGGCAAATACGCCATTGCGCTTGACAAGCTTTCTATCGACAGGTTCAACCCCGTAGGTCCCTTGCACCCGCAAAACCACCAACTCATCGACATTAGCGGGGCGAAAATGGAGCTGACTTATGATTTGCCCATTCCACTTGGCGAGCCACACGATGTAGTTTCTATAAGTGCTAGCAAATTAAAGCCGCACATTACCTACAAAATGGGCACGGACTCACGCGGAGATAAGCAAAGTGCGGGTATGACGCTAGCTGGGCAAGAAAGAATCGTGCGAAACGGCAAAAATGTAACTATTTATGCCACTCTCGTGCGCTCTCACATAAACCCTGAGCGCATCGAGGTAGAAAAGGGCGACAATGTTACCATTTACCTTACGAATTTAGAGCGCGCGCAGGATGAAACGCACGGCTTTGCCATTGACATTTACAATGTCCACGCGAGCATTGAGCCGGGCAAGACCGTGAGCGTGAATTTCAAGGCTGATATGGAGGGCGTTTATCCTTACTACTGCACGGAATTTTGCTCAGCGCTGCACCTTGAAATGATGGGCTATTTGCTTGTCAAAGACCCAAGCAAAAAATACGAGTCCGCGCGAAAAACTCAGCTGCAAAAATTCACAAAAGAACAGCTTGAAGCCGAGTATAAGAAGGTAATCGCCACAAACAAGGCTACTGATGAGGTTATCCAAAATGTCGTAGCGTTCTTAAAAGAGAAAAATTACCAAAAGTATCCAAAGGTAAAAGCTCTTGTCGATGACGCACTCGACCAGTATGGCAAAATCCCAGAGGTTAAGAAAAAGGCGGACGCAGCTTACAAAAAAGGCGACACGAACGAGGCGATTTTGTGGGAATACCAAGTGTGGCAGTATATGGTAAAAACCGCTGATGTGGGACTTCGCGCGAAAAACAACCTCGCAAAAGAGCTTGCCACGCCGATGAGCAAGGCTGCGGCAAGAGGCGAGGAGGCTTACTTGCGCGGGGGCTGCAACGGCTGCCACGTTATCGGGCAAGTTAGCAGCGGACCGGATTTGACAGGCACGCTACTACGCCACGAAAACCCTGAAAAATGGGTGTTTGAGTTCATCAAAAACCCAGCGAAGTTCTACAACGACCCATACATAGCACAGCTCATAAATTTCTTTAACTTGCGAATGCCTAATCAAAATATGAAGGACAGCGAGATAAAGGACATTATCGAGTATATGAAGTGGATTGACGAGAACGCAGGGTTGCACTGACGGGGTTTTGCGAAACGCTGAATTTCGCGTGGCATTTTGCGTGCCGCGCGGAGTTTGGGTTTTGTTTTCTATGAATTCAGCCCCTATTTTAGGGGCTGAATTTGAATGTGGCGTGAATTTTTAAAATAAATTCGCGCTGAATTTTTGAATTTTTGCGAGAATTCACGCCGAAATTCACAAAAACGCCAAAACAAAGGCGAAAATTCACGCATTTTGACAAAGGCGTGAATTTTCCATTAAATTTAAATTTAAGGCGCGGATTTTGGATGAGAAATTGATTTTGGCGCACGAAGGCTAGACTAGACAAAAGTGTCTGCCGAGTGCGCTAAAATCGATTTATCGCCAAAAGCCCCGCCAGCCTTGTGAATTTAAGCCCAAAAGCCAAAATTCACAAAGTAAATTCATAAAATTTAGACAAAAAATTCACGCAAACAAAAAAGGGGAGACAATGCCAAAATACAAAATTTACACCATCGCCGCACTCGTCATAATGACGCTAGGTTTTACTATACCGACTATATCTTACCACGGAATGGGTGAGAAAATCAAAAACGGCGAGCCACTGCCCGCCTACATTTACCCCATTTACAACCTCTACACGAGAATTCAGTATAAAAACCACCTTTTAGAGGACGAGATTAAAAACGACTTGGCAAAACTCATCGAAGCACGCGCAGAAATCGGCGTGCCGTCCTTACCCGTGTGGTCGGTGTCCCTCGAAGCGCCAAACTACCCCAAGGCAGCCTTTCCGGACGGCATTCCTGTGTATTTTCACATTGACGGATACAGCGGCGATGTCTCCGAGATGAACACGCTGAACCACTACATAGGAATGTATCCTATGGAGCACGGCGGCAATGTCGAGCGCGCCATAGCCCCCTACTACTTGCTCGTGGCGACCATTTTGATGCTAGCCTACCTTTACTACAACGGCAGGGCAAACGCCCTACTGCTCGTGCCCACCATCATCGCGCCCGTGATTTTTATGAGCGCGTTTGTGGGCTGGCTTTACTGGTATGGGCACAATATGCAAGATTGGGGCGCGTTTCAAATCAAGCCCTTTATGCCAACGGCTTTGGGGGACGGCAAAGTCGCGCAGTTTAGCACGCACTCTTACCCTGCCATAGGCTTTTGGGTGATGATAATAATGAGCGCACTTTGCATTTTGGCGATTTTTTCTAAAAACAAATTTTTAAGGCAAAAAGCGTGAATTTTGGGCTTAAATTTAGGAATTTTGGTAAATTTGGCGCAAAATTTAATGAATTTGGCGTGAATTTTTGGCAAAAAAGCGTGAATTTCAGCCAAATTTTTCGCACATTTTTGCCCTGCTTTTTTTGCGCTCAAATTTTAGCCGCAAACCCCCTGCAAAATGCCATAAATTCAGCAAAAAATGGCGATATTATCGAGCTTGGCGAGGGCGTTTATGAGGGCAATATCATCATAAACAAACCCCTTACCATAAAAGGCGTAAGCCACAAAGCCTTGATAAAAGGGGACGGCAGCGGCGATGTCATCACCATAAAAAGCTCAAATGTCAAAATCCTAAATTTAAGCATTCAAAACAGCGGGGATTCGCACAGCGACTTGCACTCAGCGATAAAATGCGAAAACGCAAACGGCGTGCAAATCGTGGGAAACGACATTTCAAACACCCTTTTTGGCATAAATTTCGCGCAATGTAATAACGCTAAAATCGCCCAAAACAAAATACGCTCCAAGCCCGTGGATTTGGGGCTTCGCGGGGACGGCATAAGGCTTTGGTATTCGCACGCGAATTTAATCGAAAAAAACCACATAAAAGAGAGCCGAGATATGGTGGTGTGGTATTCTAGCAATAACATCATCCGTGAAAACCTCGGCGAAAACAGCCGCTACTCGCTGCATTTTATGTATGCGGGCAAAAATCTCGTGCAAAAAAACACCTTTCGCGGCAACTCTGTGGGGATTTTCTTTATGTTTTCGCAAGGCTCGCTCGTGGAAAACAACACCATAAGCCACTCAAATGGGGCTTTTGGCGTGGGCATCGGGATGAAAGACACGAGCGATTTTATCATCAAAAACAATGTCCTTTCAAACAACGCGCGCGGCTTTTACATCGACCAAAGCCCCTTTCAGCCGGGCTCGGTGAATGTCTATGAGGGCAACCAAATCTTATACAACACCGCCGGACTGCACTTTCACGCCACGCTGCACAAAAGCATTTTTGAGGGCAACGACTTCATCGGCAACATCGAAATCGCCATAAACGACACGCCAGAGTCGGATATGTCGCTGAACGAATTTCGCGGCAATTTTTTTGACGACTACGAGGGCTTTGATAGCGACAAGGACGGCTTTGGGGACTTGGCGTTTTCGCATTATGCCTACCTTGACACGTTGTGGCAGTATTACCCGAACTTGCGCTTTTTTTACGGCACGGCGGTGATGAGTGGGCTGAATTTCCTAGCCAAATTCGCCCCATTTTCAAGCCCAAATTTGATTTTGATGGACTCAAAGCCCAAAATGAAAGCAAATTTTTAAAGAGTAAGCCGATGACTAGACGAAATTTCACGCTTTTTTCACTCGCAAGCCTCGCAATCGCAGGCGGTGTGGGCTTTTTAGTGGGGCAAAAAACCCCACGTGTGCATTTGCGCCCGCCCGGCGCCGCGCCGCGTTTTGAGTCGCTGTGCGTGAAATGCGGGCAGTGCGTGCAGGTGTGCCCCTACCACAGCATCGAGCTTTTGGGCATTGATGATGGGCTAAATCTTGGCACAGCGTTCATTGATGCGAGCAAACGCGGCTGCTATCTTTGCGATTTGTTTCCCTGCGTGCTAGCCTGTCCCAGCGGGGCTTTGCAGCACTCCACGACAGAAATTAGCGATGTGAAAATGGGCGTGGCGGTTGTGAAAAATTTGCAAAACTGCCTAGCGCACAACGCGCAAAGCGTGCAAAATTCACACATAGCGCAAATGCTAGCGCGAAAAACCTTTAATGAAAGGGAGGTTGTCGCAAAGCAGATTTTAAGCGAAAATGTCGGCAGCGAGTGCGCCCTATGCGTGAATTCCTGCCCTGTTGAGGGGGCTTTGGTGTTTGAAAATGTGGGCGAAAATTTGGGCGAGAATTCACAAATTTCAAGCGAAAATTCCGTGAATTTAAATTCGAATTCGCGCGAGAATTCAGCCCAAAATTCAAATTTAAATTCACGCAAAATAGTCGCAGTCAAAGAAAGCTGCGTGGGCTGTGGGGTGTGCGAAGAAGTGTGTTTTGCGGGGGTGATTGAGATTTTGCCCCAAGTTTCTTACAAGGAATTTTACGAGAATTCACAAGGAAAAATTTAAAAAATTTAAAGGACAAAAATGAAAAAAATTCTTTTCACGGCGGCGTTTTTAACGCTATTTTCGCTAGTTTTTGCAGCGTGCGAGGGCGAGAAAAAAGAGCCTCAAAACGCGCAAAATGAGCCTCAAAGCACGGGGCAAATCAGCATAAAAAGCGGCGAAAGCCCCGTCCAGCAGGACTTTTGGGTGAGTTATGACATTTACGGCAACAGGCTTGTGAATTTCTCGCCAAATGGCGAGCAAACCGCCACCACAAGGGCTTTGGGCGCGGTTGCCCTAGCGCGAACGCCACTTCAAAGCATAAACAAAGCTCTGCTGCGCGGGCAGCTTAGCAAGAATTTCATTCTCAAATGCTCGTCCTGCCACGATGACTACGCCAACGGCATCATCGGTCCCTCGCTGCTTGACAAGACTAGCGATGAGATTTACACGATGATTAGTGCTTACAAGGATAAGAGCAAAAAAAATGTGCTGATGAGCGAGCTTGTGAATAAAATGGATGAGGCGGAAATCCGCGCCTTTGCGAGCGAAATCAGCGAGTTTAACGCACAATTTAGGGGGGCAAAATGAAAGGCTTAAATTTCGGCAAAATCCTAGCCATTTTATGCGCGGCTTTGGCTGTTTTGTTAATCGTTTTTTTGATGAATTCAAGCAGCTCGAATTCTAGTGCAAATTCGAATTTAAAGGGCGGTGCAAGCACCGCTACTAGCGAGGCTAGCGGCACGGCAAATTCGAATTTAAACGCGCAAAATTCAGCGCAAAATTCACAAAACACCACGCAAAATTCCTTCGCTAGCGATGAGGATTTGAAAAAAATCAAGACTCTCGAAAAGTCCGTGCGCAAGGCGCCTGAGAACCTTAGCAAACTTTATTTGGTGCGCTGTGCGCCTTGTCATTTCAAGGACGGCAAGGGCGATATAGCCCCAAGCATTGCGGGCAAAAGCAAGGACGAGGTGGCGCAAAAACTGCGCTCCTACAAGGCTGGCAGGGAGTCAAACGAGCTGATGAACGCGCTTTCAAAGAATTTAAGCGAGGATGAAATCGAGCTTTTAGCGAGCGAAATTTCGCAGTTTAAATGAGAAATTTGCGCGAAAATTCGTCATTGCGAGCCTTGACGAAGTCAAGGCGTGGCAATCCATTCTCAAAAAAGCTGTGGAATTTGCCATTTTAAAAAGCGTTTATTAAATTTATGCCTTTCTTAAAATGGCAAAGACGATAGCTTTTTAAAGTGTGGATTGCCACGCTTCGCGCAGTTGCGCTCGCTCGCAATGACGGCGTTTTGCGTGAATTTAAAGTCAAAACTTCACGCCATTTTCAGCCCAAATTCGAATTTAAAAGGACAGCGAAAAAAATGAACAAATACACCCAAAACCCCGTAAATGCGCCGTTTTTAAGCACTTTCATAAGCACGACAAAAAACGGCAAGCATCGCCCAAGCCTGCGCTTTTGGCGCTTTGCGTGTATGATAAGCGTGCATTTGCTCTTCGTGCTGTCCTTTCGCGCCGACATACAGATTTTGGAGGGCGACATCACCAGCTCGCGGCTCTTTGGCTTTCACCTCAGCGACCCGCTGATGACGCTAGAAGTGGCACTCGCGCACGGCAGCGCACCCACAAACCTACTCATCGGCGCATTTAGCATACTTTTTTTCTACGCGTTTTTCGCTGGGCGTGCCTTTTGCGCGTGGGTTTGCCCCTACAACTTTTTCAGCGAAATCGCCGAGCGAGCGCACCAAAAACTCGTGCGCAAGGGGCTTATCAAAGAGCGCGAGTTTGACCCAAGGCTGCGCTACGCCCTGTTTGCGAGCTTTTGCGTGCTCACGCTTGCTAGCGGCTACCTAATTTTCGAGCTTTTCAATGTCGTGGGCATAGTCTCGCGCTTCATCATTTATGGTTACAGTGCGGCGATTTGGTGGGTGTTTTTGGTGCTTTTGCTAGAAATTTTTTTCGCCCGCCGCCTGTGGTGCCGCTATATCTGCCCCATCGGCACGCTCTACGCCCTGCTAGCTCGGCTTCGCGCGATAAAAATCGCTTGGGATGGCGATAAATGCGACAACTGCGCGGCTTGCAAAAAAGTCTGCCTAGTGCCAAGCGTGATTGAAATGGCAAAGCAAAACGCTGAATTTAAGGGCGAAATTCAGGCAAAAATTCAAAATGGCGCGGAAATTCACAGCGGCGTGGAAAGCAAAAACGGCGAAAAAATTCACGGCGCAAAGGGCGAATTCGTAGGCAAAAAGGGTATAATTTTTAGCGGAGATTGCACGCAGTGCGGCAGGTGCATCGATGTGTGCCACACTGACGCTTTGGACTTTGAAAATAGGCTCAAAAAGTTGCTGTGAAATTAAGCAAAAATTCACGCCAAAACACGCAGAATTTGTGAATTTTAAAAAGGAAAAACGATGATAAAACTAGAAAATATCAGCAAAAGTTTCTCCAAAACGCCCGTTTTGTGCGGCATAAATTTGCACATAAAGGCTGGCGAAAAGGTGCTGATAATGGGGCAAAATGGCGCGGGAAAATCGACCTTGATGAAAGTGATACTCGCGCAACTCATCTGCGACAGCGGCAGGGTTTTCATAAACGGGCTTGACCCCTTTAAGCAGCGTAAAGCCGCACTTGCAAACCTAGCCTTTGTGCCCCAAACTCCGCCGCCACTGAAACTGCGCGTGAGCGAGCTTTGCGAGTATGCGACAAGGCTAAATGGCTTTGAGTTGGCAAGCATTAAAACCGCGCTAAATGCCCTAGAATTTGACTACGAGCGCGAGTGTGCCAAGCTTTTTACCGCCCTTTCTGGGGGTATGAAACAAAAGCTACTAATTGCCATCGCACTTTGTCAAAACGCCGCCGCGGTGCTGTTTGATGAGCCTACGGCGAACCTCGACCCAAGGGCGCGCGAGCAGTTTTTGCGGCTTTTGCAAAGGCAAAACAAAACGATGATTTTTATTTCGCATCGCATCGATGAGGTGCAAAGCCTTGCTAGCCGTGTGATTGAAATGGATTTGGGGAAAATCACAAGGGATTATTTTGTGGATTTAAATTCGAATTTGAGTGAAAATTCCGCGCAAAATCCCACAAAAAAAGGGGCGCAAAATGACAAATAACTACATTTTAATCGCCAAATACGACATCAAAGAGTCCCTGCGCTCGAAGTGGTTTTTGCTTTATTTGCTGATTTTCGCCGGACTCATCGGCTTTTTTTTCGCCACAGGCGTTGTGGATTCGCGCGTGGCTGGCTTTTCTGGGCTCAGTAGGCTGCTGCTACTTTTCGTGCAAGTTTGCCTTATAATTTTGCCGATTTTCATACTCATCACCACCGTGCGCAGCATCAGCAAAGACCGAGAACTAGGCTCTTTGGAGTATTTACTCAGTTTTAGTTTATCCTTAAAAGAGTATTATTTTGGCAAGGTTTTGGGGCGCGCATTCATCATCATCGTGCCCATACTCGCTAGCCTCGCCCTCGCCTTACTTTTGGCACTTTTCAAAGGCGCAAACGCCCAACTTTCTGTGCTTTTAGGCGTGTGCTTACTCTTAATCGCCCTAGCCTTTGTGTTTCTCGCCTTTGGCTTTTGCATCTCCGCCCTCATCAAAAACAGCGAATTTGCACTCGGTTTTGCCTTCGTGCTGTGGATATTTTTGCTTGGCTTTTTGGACCTTACCTTAATCGGCTTTTTGATGAAAACAAGCGTGAGCGAGAGCCTGATTTATGGCGTTGCGCTCGCAAATCCGCTGCAAGTTTTCCGCGTGGCTGCCTTTGCGATTTTCGACCCAAATTTAAGCGTCATCGCGCCCGCGGCGTATTTTATTTTAGAAACCCTCACGCCCACTGCGCTTTTAATTTTCGCGCTGATTTACCCAACGCTACTTGCCCTCTCGTGCCTATATTTAGGGTATTTTAGCTTTGCTAGAAAGGATTTGGTATGAGAAAAATTGTGAATTTTTTTGGCGATTTTTCGCGCAAATTTCGCGTGAATTTTTTGGCAAAATTCACGGCAAAAAATGTGAATTTTTTAAGCAAAAATTTGCTTTTATTTGCCGCGATTTTCGCCTTTTTTGGTTGCGCGGATGAGGCGAGTTTGAGCGAAAATTGCGACTTAAACAAGCAAGAT